>JBBDXZ010000066.1:0-5298 GCA_040902075.1 Gemmatimonadaceae bacterium | reverse complement strand
GCTGCCGATAGCCCCTACCACCTATCACCTACCACCAGACCACCTGAGTTATGCCCATTCTTGTCGAAGCCTGCGTCGACTCAGTTGCGTCGGCGCTGGCCGCGGAGCGCGGCGGCGCGGGCCGCGTCGAGCTGTGCGACAACTTGTTCGACGGCGGTACGACGCCGAGCGCCGGAATGATTTCGGCGGTGAAGGCCGCGGTCCGGATACCGGTGTTCGTGATCGTTCGCCCGCGCGGTGGCGGGTTCGTCTACACGGATGACGAGATCGGCGTGATGCGCCTCGACATCGAAGCCGCGAAGATGCTGGGCGCCGACGGCGTCGTGATCGGCGCGCTTACACCCGACGCTCGGGTGAACGTCGAGCAGCTACGCACGCTGGTCGTGGCGGCAGGACACCTGTCGGTCACCTTTCACCGCGCCTTCGATCTGACACAAGACCGGCCACAGGCGCTCGAGGCATTGATGCAGTACGGCGTGGCGCGGGTGCTGACCTCTGGTGGCGCGCCGACGGCGCTCGAGGGGATCGAGGCCATCGCGGCGCTCGCGCGCCGGGCCGCGGGTCAGATCGTGGTGATGGCGGGCGGTGGCGTGCGTGAAGAGACCGTACAGGAGATCGTGCACCGAACGGGCGTCTCTGAAGTGCATGTGCGCGGTACCCGACTCGCGCGGACGCCGATGACTCCCGCGCCCGACGGCATTCGGCTGCGAAAATCTCCGCCGCCCGACGAAGGTGCCTGGGAAGAAACCGACGAGCGGCGGATACGTGATTATGTGCGCCTGGCGAACGGCTGACCGCGTACTATCATAGAGCGCCTCCCACCAGAGACGGAAACACAATGGAAACTCGTCCCGGCACCGACCGCGGCGCAGGCTACGATCCTTCCGTGCAAGGCGCGCCGCTCGAAAAGGCGTCCGTCGTCGAAGATTTCATCGACATTTTTTACGCGCCATCCAGGGTGTTTGCTCGTCGCGAGAAAAGCGGTTTCTGGACGCACCTCCTGATCATCAGCGCGATCGCGGCGCTATTCGCGTTCGCGAACCGCGGTGTGTTCGATCAGATCTTCGATGTGGAGTTTCAGCGTGGCGCGGCGAAAGCCATGGAAGCGAATCCACAGATCACGGAAGACATGCTGGCCCAGCAGCGCAAGATCAGCGGCGCCATCGCCGGGTTCTTTCAGTACATCGGCGTTCCGCTGCTGGTTTTTGTGGTCTCGTTACTGGTGTGGGGCTTCGCGAGGGTGGTGTCCGCGAAGTTCTCGTACGGACAGGCGGTCATGATCATGACGCTCGCCTACATACCGCGATTAGTGCAGGGGTTGTTGGCGACGATTCAAGGTTTGCTGACGGACACCTCGACTATCGGTAGCATGCACAGCGTCGGGTTCAGTCCCGCGCGCTTCATGGATCCCGACACCACGAATCGAGCCCTCCTGGGGCTCATGGGACGTCTGGATCTGTTTACGCTGTGGACGACCGTCCTGATCGCGATCGGCATTGCGGTGATCGGCAAGGTGCCACGCGCGCGCGCGGCGATCGCCGCGGGGCTTGTGTGGCTGCTCCCAACACTTTTTAGCCTGAGGTCGTAGCTGGCCAAGTCCTAGGCAGTGGAAGGGGATGGCCAAGCCCTACGCTGAGCCACTTTCAACTCGGATCCCCTTTCACTTCGAAAGGGGCCACGAAGGCTGGTCAGAATGTGTCGCAGGACGTCGAGTTCCCGCTCTCGAATCCGCGGTTGAACCACTCCGCGCGCTGCTTCGCGGAGCCGTGCGTAAACGAATCGACCTCGACGCTTCCCGTGGTTCGGCGCTGAATGCGGTCGTCCCCAACCGCGCTTGCCGCGCCGAGTCCCTCTTCGATGTCCCCGGTCTCGAGCTTGCCGCGATCGTGCGCGGAATGTGCCCAGACGCCAGCATAACAGTCGGCCTGGAGCTCGAGCCGGACGGATAGCTGGTTCGCGATGTTGGGATTGCCGCGTTGCAGCTCGCGAACGCGCGCGTCGGTGCCGAGAAGATGCTGGACGTGATGTCCGAGCTCGTGCGCGATGACGTAGGCCTGGGCAAAGTCGCCGGGAGCGCCGAAGCGGCGATCGAGCTCGCTGAAGAATCCGAGATCGAGATAGACCTTCTCGTCGAGCGGGCAATAGAAGGGTCCCATGGCCGACTGGCCGACGCCGCACGCCGATTCGGTGCCGTCGCGGAAGAGGACAAGCTTCGCGGGCCGGTATGGCGCGCCAGCGCCCTGGAACGCTCCCGACCAGGTCTGTTGCACGTCGTCGAGCACGTGCGAGACGAACAACACCATGGGTTCCTCGCGAGCGGAGTCGGCAGGCGAGAGTCCGACCTCGCCGTACGATTCTCCGGCAATGCCGTCACCGCCGTCGGAGAGTATTTCGGGACCGAAGATCAGGCCAAGGATCAGCATGACCAAGCCACCACCGATCCCGAGTGCACCCCCCATCCCTCGGCCGCGCCGATCCTCGAGATTTCCGCTCCGTCCGCCAGGAAACCATCGCATGCGCTCTTGTCAAGCAAAAAGTTCGCCTGTCGACGGGGCTGGTTCGGAATCGTAGCTTTTGCCACAACAAGCCCTCCAGCCTCATATGCCATCACCTATCTCCCGCGCGTGTGTCATTGCCGCGCTCGCCACAGCCACGCTTTCAGCTCAGCAGCCGCCTCGCTCGCAGCCCACCCCTCCTCCACGCCGGGACACGACCGCGCAGCCCGATTCCGCGCGCGCGGGCGGCGCGGGCGGTGGGGGAGCCTTCGGCGGAATCCGGTTCCGCTCGATCGGCCCGGCTCTGACCTCTGGCCGGATCAGCGACATCGCCGTGCATCCGCGCGATCAAAAGGTGTGGTACGTCGCGGTGGCATCGGGGGGCGTGTTCAAGACCACGAACGCAGGGTCGACGTGGACGCCGGTCTTCGACAACGAAGCGTCCTACTCGATCGCAAACGTCGTGATCGATCCGAACAATCCCAACACCGTGTGGGTTGGCACCGGCGAGAACAACGCGCAGCGGTCCGTGGCCTATGGCGACGGCGTTTACAAGTCGGTGGACGGCGGCCGAAGCTGGACGAACGTGGGTCTCAAGCTGTCGGAGCACATCGGGAAGATCGTGATCGATCCGACCAACTCGGACGTCGTTTTCGTGGCGGCACAAGGACCGCTCTCCACCAAAGGTGGCGAGCGTGGATTGTACAAGACTACAGACGGCGGCAAGACCTGGAAAAAAGTGCTCGATGGCGGCACCTGGGCCGGCGCGAGCGACGTCGTCATGGATCCGCGCGATCATAACGTGCTGCTCGCGAGCACATGGCAACGGCATCGTCGCACGTATGGATACATCGCCGGTGGCCCCGAGTCGGCGCTCTGGCGTTCCACGGATGGCGGCGAGACCTGGAAGAAGTCGCAGACCGGACTGCCCGCGACCGACGACATGGGCCGCATCGGCCTCGCCATCTCGCCGAAGAACCCGGACGTAGTCTACGCGATTCTGGAGGCGGGCCCGCGCGGCGGCTTTTTCCGTTCGCGCGACGGCGGCGTCTCGTGGGAGCGGATGAGCGCTCACAATACGATCGGACTGTACTACATCGAAATCTTCGCCGACCCGCACGACGTCGATCGCGTGTACAGCATGGATGTTCGCAACATGGTAACCGACGACGGCGGACGCACCTTCCGCCAGGTCGGTGAGCGGAACAAGCACGTGGACAACCACGCGCTTTGGATCGATCCGAACGACCCGGACCATCTCCTCAACGGGAACGACGGCGGCCTGTACGAGACGTTCGACCGAGGGCAGAACTGGAAATTCTTCGGTAATCTCCCGGTGACGCAGTTCTATCGCATCGAGTTGGATAACTCGACGCCATTCTACCGGGTCTACGGCGGGACGCAGGACAACTTTTCCCTGGGGGGACCTTCTCGCACCAGATCAGAAAGCGGGATTCTGAACGCAGACTGGTTCGTGACGGCGGGTGGAGACGGTTTTCAAACGCGCGTCGATCCCAAGGACCCGAATATCGTGTACTCGGAGTCGCAGCACGGGAACCTGCAGCGATTCAATCTCAAGACCGGTGAATCGGTCAACATCGTTCCACAGGAAGAGCCGGGCGAGTCGGCGGACCGCTGGTATTGGGATTCGCCGCTGATCATCAGTCCACACAACAACACCCGCTTGTACTTCGGGTCGCAGCGCCTGTATCGCAGCGACGACCGCGGCAACAGTTGGCGCGCGGTAAGCCAGGATCTTTCACGGCAGGTCGATCGCAACCGGATCCGGATGATGGATCGTGTATGGCCGGTCGATGCCATCGCCAAAAACGCGTCGAGCTCGTTCTTCGGAACGATCGTCGCGGTCGCCGAGTCGCCGCTGCGCGAAGGGCTGCTCTGGATCGGTACTGACGACGGCGACATTCACGTGAGCGACAATGCCGGCCAGAGCTGGCGCAAGATCGCGGGCTTCCCGGGTGTTCCCGACACGACGCAGGTCGCGCGAGTGACGCCGTCGAGCCACGACGCGAGCACGGTGTACGCGGCCTTCGACAACCACATGTCGGGCGACTACAAGCCGTATGTCCTCAAGAGCACGGACCTCGGTCGCTCCTGGACATCGATCGCGGGGAATTTGCCTGACCGGGGCACCGTGTACGTGGTCATCGATGATCCGAAAGACCCGAGCTTGTTATACGTCGGGACGGAATTCGGCGTCTTTTTCTCGCGCGACAACGGAGCGCGGTGGACCCGGCTGCGCGGCGGCCTGCCGACGATCCAGGTGCGCGACATGGCGATCCACAAACGGGAGGACGATCTCGTCCTGGCGACGTTCGGTCGTGGGTTCTACCTGCTCGACGATCTGGCGCCGCTGCGCGCGCTCACGCCCCAGGTAGTCGCGTCAGCCGGGCAGCTGCTGCCGGTCTCGCGCGTTCCGCTGTACATCGAATCGAGCCCACTTGGCGGGCGTGGGGCGAGCTTCCAGGGCAGTGCGTTTTATGTCGCGCTGAATCCGACATTCGGAGCGAGGTTCCACTATTACCTGCGGGAGCCAATCCGCACGCGACGCGAACGGCGGCAGCAGCAGGAACGCGCGGCCGCGCGCCGCAACGCGGACGTCTTTTACCCGCCGTGGGATACGCTTCGAGTCGAAGATCGAGAAGAAGCTCCGGCGATCATCCTGACCGTGTCTGATCCAGAGGGCCGAGTGATTCGCCGTCTCACGGGCCCTGTTGGCGCCGGCGTCCAGCGTGTGACTTGGGACCTGCGCTATCCGGCGGCCACCCCCGTGACGGCGGCAGGT
>JBBDXZ010000065.1:29537-34244 GCA_040902075.1 Gemmatimonadaceae bacterium | reverse complement strand
TTGGCTTCGTCGATCTTCTTGAGGATCTCGATCGCTTCCTTCTCGCCGGGATCCGCCTCGCCGAGCTCCGCCTGAATCGCGCGGAGCTGCTGGCGAAGATAGAACTCGCGCTGATGTTGCTCGATCTTGATCTCGGTCTGGCGCTTCACGTCCTCCATGACGCGCGCGCGCGCGACCTCGCGCTCCAGCCGGCTCAGGATGAAGCGCAACCGTTGCCCGACATCCAGGCGCTGCAGCACCTCGTCCTTGTCGGAGATCCGGAAGTTCATGTTCGTCGCCGCGAGGTCGGCGAACCGGCCCGGATCGGAGACGTTCATCTTGAGGATCGCCGGCACTTCATCGGGAATGCGATCCACCATTTCGGCGAGCGTCTCGGCCGCGGAGGCCACCCGCGTGATGAGGTCGGTGACCTCGTTCACGTCGGCCGCGACGTCCTTGGCCGGATGAACGACGGCGATGGAGTAGGGCTCGGTTTGCTCGATCTCGTCGACGACGATCCGGCGAAGGCCCTGGAGCGTGATCTGAACCGTGTCGCCGGGAAGATTGATGCGCTCGTGCACCCGCGCGGCGACCCCGACGCGGCCAACGAAGCGTGACGTATCGATCGGCTCGTCGTGGTCGCCGCTGGCGACGACGAGCGCGACGATCAACCCGGGCTCTTCGTGAGCGCGAAGGAGCGCGAGATTCTCCGGGGCTCCCATCTGCACCGCGATCGTCCCCAGTGGGTAGACGATCGTCGAACGCAGCGCCATGAGCGGGAGGGTGGGCGGGAGCTCGGACTTGAGAAGATCTTCCTTGCGCTGGGCTCGGGCCATGAACTCCAGTGGGTAGTGGGAAGTGGGAAGTGGGAGGTGGGAAGCAATCGGGAGGATGTTCCCACTCCCCACTTCCCACGTCCCGCTTCCCACCGTTCGTCCGCGCGTAAGTATAGCGACGACTGTCACATAGCCCAATACCCGCGCGTTGAATCAAGACGTTCCACCGGCTAACTTCCCCGGTCTATGTTCGAGCAGCTCTCCGAAAAACTGGAAGGGGTATTCTCGCGGCTGCGCGGCCGCGGCGTACTGTCCGAGGCCGACATCAAGGATGGGCTTCGGGACGTGCGTCGCGTCCTGCTCGAAGCCGACGTCAACTTTCAGTTGACGCGCGAGTTTCTCGAGCACGTCGAGCAGAAGGCGCTCAGTGTCACCCAACTGCGCACCGTCTCCCCGGCGCAACAGCTCGTCAAGATCGTCTATGACGAGCTCACGGTGATGCTTGGCGAGCGTCGCGAAGGCCTCAAGCTCAGCTCAGTTCCACCGACGGTGGTGATGCTCGTTGGCTTGCAGGGCTCCGGAAAAACAACGACCGCCGCGAAGCTCGCGCTGAAGCTGCAGAAGGAATCTCGACAGACGCGCCTCATCGCTTGTGACGTCTATCGCCCGGCGGCCATCGATCAGCTCGAAACGCTCGGCAACCAGCTGGGCGTACCGGTGTACGCGGAGCGGGACACGACGGACGTGATTCGGATCGCGCGGCACGGACTCGACCAGGCGCGCCGGGCGCGTGACCGGGTCGTCATCGTGGACACGGCGGGCCGCCTGCAGATCGACGACGAGATGATGACGGAGCTGGAGCGGCTGAAGGAGGCCGTGCGGCCGGACGAGATTCTCCTCATCGCGGACGGGATGACGGGCCAGGAGGCGGTGCGGATCGCACAGGGATTCGATGAGCGGCTTCACCTCACCGGCGTGATTCTGACCAAACTCGACGGCGACGCGCGCGGCGGCGCCGCGCTCTCCATCTACGGCGTCACCAAGAAGCCAATCAAGTACATCGGCGTCGGCGAAAAAACGGATGCGCTCGAGGATTTTTATCCGGAGCGCATGGCGAGCCGCATCCTGCAACAGGGCGACATCGTTTCGCTGGTCGAGAAGGCGCAGGGCGCGTTCGACGCCGACGAGGCCAAGCGGCTCGAGAAGAAGGTGCGCAAGGAAGGGATGGACTTGGCCGACTTTCTGACGGCCATGAAGCAGATGGAGCGACTGGGGCCGCTCGAGGGCGTCCTGAAGATGCTACCGGGCGTGAACACCAAGGTGCTGAAGCAAGTGAAGGCGATGGATCCGAGACGCATCAAGCACCTCGAAGCCATCGTGCTCTCGATGACACCGGCCGAGCGCAAGAATCCGGGGCTGCTCAACGGCTCGCGGCGCGCGCGCGTCGCGAAAGGAAGCGGACGTCCGATCAACGAGGTGAATCGGCTGCTCGAGCAGTTCCGCGAGATGCAGAAGATGATGAAGAAGGTTGCGGCCGCGCAGGGGAGCGGCGGCAAAGTTCGTCCCGGGATGTTTGGCGGGATGATGTAGAAGGACCAGACGTCCGACGTCGGACGTCCGACGTCTGGCAACCAGGTGCGATTGGGAGTCACCCAATGCGCGATGAGCCTGGCGAAGGAAACACACTCTGATGAGGAGCTGAGCAATGGTTCGCATTCGTCTCCGCCGCACCGGGCGGAAAAAGACACCCACCTACCGTATCGTGGTCGCCGATTCACAGAGCCCGCGCGACGGCCGGTTCATCGAGATCATCGGGCAGTACGTTCCGCGTCAGGGTAACACCGCGCTGAATCTCAAGACCGACCGCGCGAATTACTGGCTCGACCAGGGCGCGCAGCCGTCGGATACCGTCCGTTCTCTGCTGCGTAAAGCAGGCGTTCTCAAGACGCGTCATGAAGCGCGAGTCGGACGCAAGCTGCAGTCGGGCGCCGTCCCGGTCGCGGAGGCAACGTCGGAGGCTTGAGCACGGAGTACTATCTGGTTGGCCGCGTTCGCCGGGCCCATGGCCTTCGCGGCGAGCTCGTGGTCGAAGCACTCACCGACGCGCCGGACGCGATCTTCGCGGCCGGCCGGCGCGGTTTGGCGGGCACCCGCGACGGCGAGGTGGCGCCAGGCGCGTCCGAGCTTCGCATTCTTCGCTCGTCGCCGTTCAAGGGCGGTTTGATCGTGGCGTTCGAGGGAATCGACAGTCGCACCGATGCCGACGGTTGGCGCGATCGCTACCTCTTGGTCCCGGCGGACGAAGTCGAGCCGCCCTCGGACGACGAGTTGTTCATCCATGACCTCGTCGGGATGCGCGTCGTGCGTGTCAGCGGCGAGGACGTCGGCCAGGTGTCCCAGGTGTTCGAGTTCCCACAGGGTCTCGTGATGGAAGTCCACCGGGAAGGGGCAAAGTCGGTGCTCCTGCCGTTCGACGATCAGACGGTCACTGAGGTGGATTCAGAGCGACGCCTGATTCGAGTCGATCCGGTCGAGGGGCTGATCGAATAATGCTGCGCGTGAACGTCGTGACGATCTTCCCGGAGTTCTTTGCGGGGCCGCTCGGGCTGAGCATTCTCGGCCGCGCGCGCGAAGCGGCGATCGTGGAGTACCGCGTCGTGGACCTGCGCGACTACACGCACGACAAGCATCGGACCGTCGACGACGCGCCCTATGGGGGGGGTGCTGGGATGGTGATGAAGCCCGACCCATTCTTCGAGGCGACCGACGCGCTCCGCGCGCAGTCGCCCATCGTCCTTCTCTCCGCGCGGGGCCGGCATTTCCGTCATGAGGATGCGGTGAGATTCGCGGCCGGCGGCGAGCTCACGCTGTTGTGCGGACACTACAAGGACGTCGACCAGCGGGTCGCGGATCATCTTGCGACGGAGGAGCTTTCCATCGGGGACTTCGTCCTGACTGGCGGCGAGCCAGCGGCGCTTGCCGTGCTCGACGCAACCGTGCGGCTGCTTCCCGGTGCGATGAACGACATCGAGAGCGCGCGTACCGATTCGTTCTTCGATACTCCCGGCATCTCCGCGCCGAGCTACACTCGTCCACCGGAATATCGCGGACACAGAGTGCCGGATGTGCTGCTCTCGGGTGACCACAAGAAAATCGCGGACTGGCGACGCCAGGAAGCCGAACGTTTGACACGCGCGAGACGCGCGCCTTAGCAAACCCAAAGGATAGAATAGGCCTGCCGAGTCCGGTACGTTTTGGCGTATTGCGCAGTCCGCTGACCGCTGTAGACACCGACGGCGCATCCGAAGGCGAGAATGCGGACGGACAGCTATCGCGCGCCCAAGTTCTTGCGGCACAACAGGGTAGCGCGATGGCTGCCGTGGGATTACTTTGACTTTGCTCTACCATAAATACTGCCAATCCCTCGGGCCCGGCCCAGAGCACCTTATGCACCCCTTTATCGAGACTCAGAAGACCTGGCTGCGCAGCGACCTGCCGCCGTTTCGTTCGGGCGACACGCTGCGCGTCAACGTGCGCGTCAAAGAAGGTGACAAGGAGCGCATTCAGGCGTTCGAAGGCGTGTGCATCGCTCGCCGCGGCAGCGGAGTCAGTGAGACCTTCACGGTTCGCAAGATTTCCAACGGCGTCGGCGTGGAGCGCATCTTTCCTGTACACAGCCCGATGATCGGCGACATTCAGGTCGTCCGTCGCGGCCGCGTTCGTCGCGCAAAGCTCTATTACCTGCGCCAGCTGACCGGCAAGGCGACGCGCATCAAGGAAAAGAAGGTGCGCGTGAGCGTGCCGACGACGGGTACCCCGGAAGAGTAAACCAGCAAACGGGAACCGCGTCCATGCGATGGAGCACGATCGAACGTGACCTCCGCACGCAGCATGGTCCGCTGATCGCCGGAGTCGACGAGGTTGGACGGGGCCCGCTTGCGGGCCCCGTCGT
>JBBDXZ010000065.1:0-29527 GCA_040902075.1 Gemmatimonadaceae bacterium | reverse complement strand
AGTTGATGTACTGGCCATGCCCGCCGTCACGCTCGTCGTCGCTTGCGCCGTCGTGATGCCCCCGGACAAACGCGCGATGTCGGGCATCAACGACTCCAAGCAGCTGAGCGCGAAGACGCGCGAGAGGCTCATCGGCAAGATCCTCGCGAATGCCATCGGCATTGGCATCGGTGCCGCCTCCGTCCGCGAGATCGACCGCTTCAACATCTTGCAAGCCAGCATACTGGCGATGCGTCGTGCGCTGCGCCGTCTGCCCGTCAGCCCCAACCACATTGTGGTCGACGGACGCACCGCGCGCACGATGGACTTCGTCCACACCGCGGTGATCCATGGCGACGCGCGCTGCTATTCGATCGCGTGCGCGTCGATCGTCGCGAAGATCACGCGCGACCGCGTCATGCGCGCGCTGGCGTCGCGGTATCCGGCGTATAAGTGGGAGGACAATGTCGGATACGCGACGGCGTGGCATCTACGCGGCATCGCCGAGCACGGGATAACGCCGCACCATCGCCGCTCGTTTCTCCCGGTCCGCCAGCTGACTCTCGATTTTGGATCCGCGGCCGACGAGATCCTCGACTCGGACCAACTCGCGCAACTCATCGACGAAGCCACCCAGACCGCGCCCTGATCGCTGGACAACGCCGCGTCGGTTCGTAACGTATTTTTCGATATGAGTCCCTCTCTGCGGACCGCCCGTCGCTGGACGGTCGCCATCGCGCCGTTGTGCTTGATCTCGCCCGCGCTATCGGCACAGCGACGACCTGCCCCCGAGTTCACACAACAGTCGATCCTCGTCGGGAACTTCTGGGTTACCGGACAGAAGGAAACTCCGAGTCAAACGAAGAACGACCTGCGCTTCGGGCGCGAGGTCGGCGACTGGCTGCGGAAACGGCTCGCGGGAACCGTGAACAAACGCGAGACCAAGGTCGTCGACGGCTACGATATCCGCGTGGCGCTGGAGATGGCGGGGTTTTCGGCCGATGCGTCGTTTGCGCTCGCCGATCTCCGGCAGCAGGGACAGAGCTTCCGCACCGACGAGATGGTGTGGGGCACCGCGACGCGGCTCCCGAACGGTGGTCTGCGCCTCGAAGCAAACATGGTGCTGTACCGCGACGTCCGCATGCGACAGCCGATTCAGCCGGTCACCGCGAACAGCTTCGATCGCGCCGTCAATCAGTTGGCCGGCTACGTCAACGAAGCGCGCACGCAGCTCAAGTACCAGCGGCGTTGCGAGAACGCCTTGCGGGACGCTCAGGGCATGCGCGCCATCCAGTCGGCGCGCGAGGGGATCGCCGTATACCCGCGTGGGGCGTTGGTCCGCACCTGCCTCGTTTGGGCCCTGCGAGCCACCGGTGCGCCGGCTTCGCAAGTTCTGACCGAAGCGCAGGAGCTGCTTGCGATCGACCCGGTCGCCCCTCATGGCCTCGCGTCGGCCGCCGTCGCGCTGGATTCCCTGAAGCGTCGTAGCGAGGCGGGCGACATGTGGCTGCGACTCTACGCGACCGACTCGACGAATCTGGACCTCGTCGAACGCGTCATCTGGTCGATGGCCGAGGGCGGCAACTCTCGGCGCGCGGAGCCGCTCATCATCAGGCTGTCCGACGCCGCGCCGGACAACATGCGTCTCATGCGGCAGAAGTGGCGCATCGCGAACGACAATCGGCACTGGGCCCTCGCGGTGTCCGCGGGGGAGAAGCTGCTCGCATTCGACCCGGTGGCGCTGACCGACTCGATCTTCTTTCTGCGGATGGCGACGGCGTATCGAGCGAACGGGCAGACGTACAAGGCGATGGAGCTCGTTGCGCGAGGTGTCGCGGCTTTCCCGACGGACGCGCGTCTCTACGCGCTCTACACCCAGTTCGTGAAGGAAGAGTCGGATTCCGTCATCCGGCGTGGTCTGGCGTTGCATCCCAGTAGCGCGGAGCTGCTTGCCCTCAACGCCAAGGACCTGCGCGCGCGCGGCCAAATCGCCGAGGCGCTCGATGCGTCGAAGAAGGCCGTGGAGCTCGACTCCACGATTACGCAGGGGCGGCTGCTCGTGGCGCAAGCAGAGATGGAGCTTGGACGCCCCGATAGCGCGCTCGCCACGCTCTGGCGTGCCCTCGCTGCCGGAGAAGACCGGAACGCCATCGCACAGTTTGCCTTGGCGAAAGGGAACACGCTCTTTCGCGCGGCGAATGGCACCGAGCTGCGAGCGGACTTTCAGCTGGCGATGCGCTTCCTGTTGTTGGCGGACAGCTTGAAAACCACACAGCAGACGAAATTCCTGGTCGGCGCCGTGGCGCTCAAGGTAGCTCAGACGGCGCTGACCGACGCGCCGAAGATCACGGTCAAAGAGGAGAGCTGCGCTGTGTCCCGGCTCGGGCTCGACACCATTCCGATCGCGCGGGCCAATCTCGAGGCGGGACACGACGTGTCGCCAGAGGCGATCAAGCAGTTTCTCGAGTATCTCGATCAGATCACGCCATTCGCCGACAAGCAAGTCGCGGCGTTCTGCGTAACGGCTCCACCCGCTCCGGAGAAGAGAGAGCCGGTCCCGAAACAGTAGTTCCCTCCGTGGTGTAGAACCACCGATGTGAAGTGCGTCACGAAACACCCTCCTGTCGCACTCGTCCTCCCTACAGATGCTGCACCGGCCTGTACTGATCGAGCGTTTCCGCGACCGTAAAATGCGACGCGCCTTCGTGGCGGCCCTCGTCGCGTGCGTCGCGTGCGTCGCGTCGCTCGCGGTGGCCGTCGCCAGTGCCAGGCAGGAAAGCGCCAGCACCACGGCGCGACTGAATTCGGCGGCGGCGCAGCTGGATGCACTCACCGACGGTTCTCCCTCGGATAATCAGGAGCGTGCGGCCATCGCGTGGGGGTACTCCGAGCGCCTCCGCCTCGGCCTCGAGAGTCCCTTCCGCCTGATCGAGTCTGCCGCGCGCGACTCCCGGCTCGGCAAGGACGAACGGCGCACTGTCTCCTGGGCGCTGCTCGCGCACGTGCTTCGCGGCGAGAGCCATCATGTGGACGCGGCGGCGCTCGACCTCCTCGGCCCGTTCGAGAACGGACGAAGTGTCACGGGCGAGCAGCACCTCGCGCTGATCGCCGACGCGATGGGACGCGCGCTGAATCCGCGAGCCGCGGAGTTGGCGGTGCGGCTCGCCTATACGCTGGCGTCAGCGGAGCGACTCGTGGACGGGGCCGCGCCGCTGCTCGCCGCGGAAGCCGCGGCCCTGACCGCGGATCGCGAAATTGCCCGGCGCGACGCGAGACACGTCGTCCGCACGGCGCGCGACGCGGATCCCATCGATGTGGTACGCCGCCGCAGGGCGAGCCGGTCATTCTACGCGGAACGCCCCGTCCTCCTGTCACCCAGCGACGACGTTGAGGCGGCGGCGATTGCGCTGGCCGCGCCCCTCCTCGAGCAATTGCGCGCAATGCGCCCCCTCTCCGAAGTGGCCGCTTCGCCCGACCCGGTGTCCGACGCCGGCGCGTCCAGTTTCGCGCCGCGGCTCGCGGCTGTTGGTCTCCAAACGCCGCCATCCGCGCCGCTCGCCGTCACGGTGCAGCGCTACCTGCCGATGATTCGAGCCCAGGCACCTCGAGTGGACGCCGTGGCGCTCGGGCGGGTGCGCAACGCCGAGATGCTCGTGGCCGTCACCCACGTGCCTCACGGCACACGAGCTCACCGTCGCGCCGTTGGCCGGCTGATGCTGGCGGCAGGAGCCTCGATGCGATCCCTCGCGCAGGAGCCCGTGTGGTTTGCCGGGGACTCGGTGCCCGGCGCGAACGAGCTGGCCGCGGCGCTCGGCCTGACGGGAATCTCCTTCGACCGCGACGTCCCCGCCAAATGGCGTCCCTATTACCTGCGGTCGATCGAGCACGCCATGCGCGATTTGCGCTTGGTGCTCCCGACGCTCCGGCTCCACGGTGTACGGGTGCGGTTTCGCATGGACGCGCCCGCGGATTCCGCGCTCGCCATGCACGATCCACGAACGCGGACGTTGCACCTCCCGATCCCGACCGCTGGTGGCACGCTCGTGCACGAAGTGGCACACGATCTCGATCGCCAGAGCGCGCAGCAGCTTGCGCTCGCTGGCTATCGCTCCGATCACGTCGCGCGCGGTTGGTCGAAGCAGCTGGCTCGGACCAGCGAGGGGGCAGGGCGGGTGGCCGCGTCACTGCGCGCGCTCACCGCGGAGCTCTCCGAACCGCCAGGAGCGACGCGCGCTGCCGATCGACCGGCCGAGGTCTTCGCGACGCGCGTGGACTGGTTCGTCGCGAGCGCGCTGGCGCGTGAGGGGATCTCCAGCGGATTCCTGAGCGCCGTCCAGGACGAAATGCTCACCGGCCACGTCGTGCATCCGGAACGTCTCCGCGCGTCCGGCTCCTCGAAGTCGCTCGTGACGGCGCTCGAGGGGATTACGACGGTAGCGGCGTTCGCGGCTGAGGATCGCGCGCCGAGCGCCCAGTCGCTGGTGCGGTGGTCGCTTGCTGAACCGGTGGATCGGCAGGTGGCGGGCGATATCGTGCGCGGTGAGCGACGTTCGTGGCGAATGACTCCGACGAGGCTTATCGGCGAACGATCTTGCGATCAAGACGCAAGTGGGCGGGTGGCACTCATTCGGATGGCGGCGGAGTCGCGCGCGCGCGGTTGGCTGCGTCTGCGAGCGCGGTGGACTTCGGAGGTCAACCGGCCAGCGTGGGCGCGCGGGACACTGCGACAAGGACCCTGGGACACCGCGGTCGCGGAACAGCGGGTCGCGGAACTGCGCGACTATATCCTGTTACAGCTCGCGACGAACGTGGATTTGCCGGCCGGGCTCAATGCCTACGCCGCTCCGCTCGCCCACGAGGCGCGTTGCGCGGATTAGCGTACCGTTGCGTACAGTCGCCGGATTTACGCAATTCCCGCTTCGATCAGGCCAGGCTTCGCGGCGCATGCGGCGCATGCGCCGCATCTTGTATCGGATCGGGTCGCCGATGCGTTCGGCGATCACCGCCAGCACGCGGATCATGCTGATAGCGTAGGCGGGCGATCCAGCGAGCGGCGATGCCGCCGCCAACGCGCTCCAATCGAACGCGAACACCGAAAAGACGGCGTTGCTTGTCGGACTTGTCGGCACCGCCAGCGGCGGCCGCTCCACGACGATCGGGCATCGTCGGGACTGATGCGCAACGCGCGTGCCCAAATCCGCGCGAAGTTCTGGCACGATTTCAATGACCCGGGCGGGGCTCGAACCCGCGACCTACGGATTAAAAGTCCACTCCGGTAGCAGGAGTGAACTGCCGGCGCGCGGTGCGTCATGGTGCGGCGCGGTGCGGGACGTGGTGCAAAGGGAGAGTCAGCGGTGCGTCGATGTGGAGCCAGTCCCGCAGTTTGTCCCGCAGCCCTAAGTCGGTCGTAAGCCTTGTGCGCTATCCGCCGCCCTCGCGAATGTCACGTTCAAGCTCAAGCAGGAAGAAATCCAAGTGCCGTATGCGACGGTGGATCCCGCGCAGCTCCTTAAGAGAAACGACACGCGGCGACTGAGGATGTCCAAACTCGAACCTGAAGTCGAGCCGTTTCACCTTTAGACCGTGACCGGTGTATATACCGTGTGCAACGGCGTTGCGTAGTCGCAGAACCTTTTCCGCCTCTGAGAACAGACCGAGTAACTGCCTGCGGTGCCTGTCCGCGGGGATTGCTGTGGCCGCGATTGCTTTCATCGCGCCGAGTCGACCGGAGTTGCTTGCAATGGCATAGGCCATGGGCCGTATCAGCTTCGCCCCTAGCTGACTGCGTAAGCCGACGGCGCGCATTAAGAGCAGCGCAAAGCGGGCCTCCACCTTGTTCCAGTCTGCGATGATCAATCCAATGAGTCGCGCGTGTTCTGGGTAGGGATCTAGAGCGGAGCCGGTCTCGCCATCGTCGTGGGTCATAGCCGCGTGTTCAAGAGGCCTACCAGCGCAGAGCAGTTTGCCATTCGTCGTTAGTTGAGCGCGCAATCAGGATACGTTTAAGGGAGCACGACAGTTCGATCAGTTTCGCCGCATTCGAGGGCCCGGTCGACGAGACACTATGGGATTGGGTCATCGCCGGCGTGCCAGCGCCGATCAAGGAGAAGTGGATCCGCACCCACCGGAAGCGCGCGGCTCGAGCTGAAGGGCGCTGGCGAACTCCGACTACACGATCTCCGGCATGCGTTTGGCCAGATCGCAAGTGACGCTGGCGCACCGACCGCGAGGATCCAGGCTGCGCTGCGGCACGCGTCTCCGGACATGACTCGGCGCTATGAAATGCAAAAGGCTCGCAAGGACGTTGCGAGCCTCGTAGGACAGGCGATCGCGCCGAGGAGAATCCGCTAGAACATCGGGCTGCCAGCAGCGCCAACAAGCGCGGCCGGACCAGTGGAGGCCGGGGATTGCCTCACTCGCCAGGCCTCAGTATCGGCGCTCTGCTTGAAGCTGATGATTCGCCGTGGTGCAGCGATCGCGCTCTTGTTGGCCTGCTTCGGAACGGGGAGCGGATCGCCATCATCGATGCGAGACATCAAGCTCGTCTGAATAGCATCCCAGAGATCCAGCATGAGCTCCCGCTCGTCGGCGCCGGTCGCGATCGCGTCCGGAATCTCTTCGACTCTCGCCACGAAACACGTCTCTGTCGCGTCCCATTCAACACGCACGGTCCACGGTTGACGGGTCAGCGCGTCCAGTCTTTGCTGCTCGTTCATCGACATAATGCTACACCTGAGAAGGGAGCAAGTTGTTCTCCCGCAGAATGCGTAGTGTCTCCTTCACATACACTGCCTTGATCGTGCCACTGCCTGAATCGACGAGCCCGATACTAACGGTACGCGTGCCGCTTGGCGAGGATGGGTCGGAGATGCGACGCTTCCAGATACGATGGCTGCCGGCGGCGCGGCGCGCCAGTGAGAAGTCCAGTCCTTCGAGTATCGACACAAGATCCTGATACGTATACGACCGAGGGGTCAGGTCCGATAACATCGCGGAGAGGGTCTTCTCCCACCGTGGCACTGGATCACTGCTCCGGCGTCGTATCTACAATGTACAGAGGCGTCTCTCCGCCCTCGGTTGGTTGGCCGTTGTCCTGCAACTCGAACGTGTAGTCGCCCGGGCCAGGCAGGGCGAGCCCGTTTACCGCAATGACTTGGTTGTGCCTCATTGGACGTCCGTACTTGTTGATACGAAGTGTCCACGTGCCAAGCGCGATCGGTTCAGGCAGCACTGGGTTGCCGTCCTGGTCCCGGATCATCAACTGCATGACGTGTTCTGTACCCTCAGCGATGCTGCAATGCGCGCTTACCGCAATGAAAAATGGCGGCAGGCCGATAGGCATCTTCTCCGTAATTGGCCCGCCGCCGACTCTCTGGACCTCAAGCTGATCGATAGTTCCAGCTATTACGAGCTTGTTGCCTTCGGCGATCGCCGCGTATTGGGCCAGAGTGATGAGGGTGATCTTCACTGGTTCTTTCCGGGAAGGCGTGTCCCGCAGTTCGTCCCGCAGGTCCGACTCGAAGCGATAGACTGAATCAGCGTAAGTCGCTCTCCTGCAAAGTGACCCGGGCGGGGCTCGAACCCGCGACCTACGGATTAAAAGTCCGTTGCTCTACCAGCTGAGCTACCAGGTCCACACCGTAAGCTACAGCCGACGCTCGAATTCCTGAATCTTTTGCACGCGTCGCCGATGGCGCTCGGCACCTGAAAACGCCGCTCGCAGATACCCTTGGACGATCTCGGCCGCCAGTGAGGGGCCGACTACGCGAGCGCCAAGGCATAGGACATTCATCGCGTCGTCCTCGACTCCTTGCCTTGCGGAGAAGGTGTCGTGGCAGAGCGCCGCGCGAATCCCCGCGAACTTGTTCGCCGCGATTGACGCTCCAACGCCGCTGCCGCACAGGAGCATGCCGCGCTCCGCTCGCCCGGCAAGGATTGCGTTCGCCACGCGCTCCGCATAGTCGGGATAGTCGTCCCCGGGGAGGACGGTCTCTGCTCCACAGTCCAGCACCTCGTGGCCGGCGCCCCGGATGGCTTGCAGAACCGCCTCCTTCAGCGCGAAACCGGCGTGGTCGGTCCCGACAGCGACGATCATCAGAATCGCTCAATATGCACAGAATGTGATCTCTGACACCTTCGGCCCAATATACGGGCGCTACCTTACGGGCAAATGACGCGTTGCCATAAGCATACGCGCGTCGTATTACAGTGTGTGGGGCGACGGCGCTCCGCGAACGCCCGGACCGAGGAATACGCATGTCCAACGCCGTGGAGCAGCAATCTCCAACTCCAGCGGACGCTCCGCTCAACAAGTCCGAACGCCTGAGGTTCGGCTCTTTCACCTTCACACGATCGCCCGCTGGGCGCTGCATCGTGCAGGTGGAGCTCGAGTATGACGGCAAGCGATTTGTTGGACGCACCGAAGGCCAATCGAGTCCCATCGGTGACCTTCGACTTGGCGCCGAGGCCGCGATGCAAGCGGTCGAAGCGTTTGCGCAGAATTCCCTCGGCCTGGAGCTCATGGGCGTCAAGCTCGTACGCGCATTCGACGCGAACGTCGTCATCGTCTCGTGCACCCAGCGCACGGCGCGCGGTACGCGACTGGTCGGCTGTTACCTCGCCGATCGCGACGCCGTGCGGGGGTCTGCCCTCGCCGTCTTGAACGCGACCAATCGCGTTCTCGGGAATTACCTCTCGACTCGATAGGTACGTTCCCGTCGTGCACCAGCTGATCCAACCGAAGTGGATGATCTCGCGCCGTGCATTCCTGCCGGTGCTCGCAGGAATACTCGCCTGCACGCATACGCCGCGGCCCGACGTCGCCGGCCCGCCAGTCATCACCCCCGTGCTGTCATCGGATTCGTCGCAGACGCCGGGCATTGCCCAGGCCGGGAACGCCGTTGTCGAAGCGCGGCAGGTCACCGCCACCGATCTCGATCACCGAACAGCGGAGCTGTTCGGCAACGCGCTGCGGGTCGACGCGAACATCCCCCTGCCAACCGACTCGGCGGTCCTTGGCGACGTGGAGGAGCCGACCTGGGACATCGACGTGCGATCCTACGAAACGTTCGATCGCGTTCGCCATTACGTGAGCCTCTTCACGGGTACCGCCAAGGACCGTTTCGTCGATCGCCTGTCGCATGGGACGCGCTACGAGGCCATGATCCGCGCCAAGCTCCGGGCGGGCGACCTCCCGGAAGACATGTACTACCTGGCCCTCGTCGAGAGCGGCTACAACCCACACGCGTATTCGCGAGCTGCCGCGGTGGGGATGTGGCAGTTCATGACTACGACCGCCAAAGGCATGGGGCTTCGGGTGGATTGGTGGATCGATGAGCGACGGGATCCGATTCGGTCCACGGAAGCGGCCGTGCGCTTTCTGCGCGGATTGAATGAGCAGTTTGGGTCGCTGTATTTGGCGGCTGCGGCGTACAATGGCGGCCCAGGTCGGATCGCGCGTGGACTTTCCAAGTACGCCGACGACCTGGAAGGCACCACGGGGGACGACATGTTTTTCGCGCTCGCGGAGAAAAAATACCTCCGCGGCGAAACCAGCAACTACGTGCCGCAGCTGATTGCCGCCGCGCTGGTCGCGAAGGCGCCGGACCGGCACGGACTCGTGATCGAGGCTCGTGAGCCATTTGCGTACGATTCGATCGTGGTGGGGCCTCGGGTGCCTCTGGTGGCGATCGCCGAAGCAAGTGGTGCCACGGTAGAGATCATTCAGGTGCTCAATCCGCACATCCTGCGCGGGATGACTCCGCCGGGTCGGCGCGATTCCATGAAGGTTCGGATTCCCGTGGGAACCCGGTCGAGATTCGATTCAGCGTTTGCCGCCGCTTCGAAGGAAAGCCTGATTGGTGCGCGCACCGTATCAGTCGAGAAAAGCGCCTCGTGGGCAACGCTGGCCAAAAAAGCGAAAATATCGGCGCGCGCGCTGCCGCTTTACAATCCGAAGGTCAAGCCATCGAAAAAGACCGGACGCATCGCGGCCGGCACGACCGTGCTCGTTCCGAGTGCCGCCGTCGTCGCAGCCGCGCTCCCGGTTCCGGATCCGGCGATCGAGCGGTACGGCTCAGGGACTCGGACTCACGTGGTCAGAAGCGGCGAGAACCTGAGCGTCATCGCAAAGCGATACCGGACCACGCCGGCGGCCATCATGCGGCTGAACCGCCTGAAGAAGGCGATGATCTTCCCGGGACAGGAATTGCTGGTCAGCGGCCGGCCCGCGCCGAGCAAGGCGCCGAAGGGAAAGACGACGGCGAAAAGGACGACTGGGCAAGAATAAAAAAGGTGCCGGGGACTAGGGCCTGACCCTAGAACCCAGCACCTAGCACCTGGCACCCACCTAGTCCGAGCGCCCAGTCCCGTTATAGGCCTTGAGCAGGATTCGGTTATAGCCGTCGAAAGGGTTTTTCCCCGACTTCCGCGCCTGGTCCACGAGTTCCTCGCCGAGGTTGTAGGCGAGAAGCGCCATGCGTACGTCGCCGTTGTACAGGCCAATGAGGCGGCGCAGATAGCGGAAGCCGATTCGCAGATTGGTCTCGGGATCGTAGAGCTTCTCTCGGGTCACCGATCGCTCGAACTGCACGGCCGTCGAGGGCATCACCTGAACGAGTCCGACGGCACCCACGCGACTCGTCGCCCGTGGATTGAAGTTGGATTCGAGCCTCACCAGGCGGAACG
This sequence comes from Gemmatimonadaceae bacterium, assembly GCA_040902075.1. Taxonomy (GTDB): domain Bacteria; phylum Gemmatimonadota; class Gemmatimonadetes; order Gemmatimonadales; family Gemmatimonadaceae; genus DASPMP01. The sequence continues at coordinate 18,862 of JBBDXZ010000065.1, read as the reverse complement.
CGAGCTCCGGATCGACCCGCTCGGCCAATGCCATGTCAAAGATCGTGGCGGCCAAGTTCGCGGCTATGCCATACCGGGACGAAAAATCGATGATCCGGGTGGCGCGATCGTACTGGGCTCGCAACAAGCTGGCGTCGCCCATGGCGTTCTCGAGCTCGTGCCGCAGGCGACGGTTCTCGCCGAGCAGGCTGAACGAAAATGTGCTGGCACCGCCGGAAATAACCGCCGCTTCGGCCGTCGAAGGCGACGGCCGCCGGTTTGCAATCACGAGTAGTGCGGCACCAGCAACACCGACGAAAGCGATCAGGCGTCTAAGCCTGTTTCGCCTCCGAATGGCATCGCCGCGGTACACGTACGCGTTACGCGGCTTTTTCATAAGTTGTTGTGGATTAACAGGTTGTATGCAGCGTACAGCATCCTGATCCTTAGACTATAAGTGGCAACGCGCATGCCATCAACCGGCAATGTATCCACCACTTCTTCCGCCGGTTTTTTCGACTAACGATATATCGCCTATGACCATGCTGCGGTCCGCGCTCTTAGCCATGTCATACACCGTTATGAGCGCGACGGTAACAGCGACGACGGCTTCCATTTCGACACCTGTGCGACCGGTCGTGCGCACCTGAGACTCAGCGACTACCCCAGGGAGGCCGGCATCGGCCGAGAGCTCGACTTGAACGTCCTCGAGCAGCAATGGATGGCAAAGCGGAATCAGCTCTGCGGTGCGCTTGGCGGCCATGACCCCAGCGAGGCGCGCCACCGATAATACGTCGCCCTTGGCGATTTGGTGAGACCGAATTGCCTCGAGCGCATCCATAGACATGCGGATCGAGCCTCGGGCGCGGGCCGTTCGAACGCTTTCGGGCTTCGCTGAGACGTCCACCATGCGGGCTGACCCATCTGGAGCGACGTGGCTGAGCTTGCCAGGCTTCTTCGTCACGAGAGCAACTCCTGTAGTTCGCGGAGCAAATTGACGGTGATGAGCTGGGGGCTCACGTTGCCCGCGACGCGCTCTTTTGCGACCTCCACGACGTCGATAGCGCGACTCGCGGCGAGCGCGTCCTGCTCGGCGCCACGGCGCAATGAGGCGTGCGCGTGGTCGTGGAGCACGACCGTCAGCGCGTCCAGCGTGTCCGCAAAGCTGCCTCGGGCCTTGGTCGACGCCTGGCTCCATGCGCTCTCATAACGCGCCGCTGGTTTTCCACTCACCGAAGCGAACAGGTGGCGCGCATTGTCGATCGCCTGCGCCCACATGGCACCGGCGAGCAGGCGACCCGGCGCTCCGCCCGCGAAGGCCACCCGCTCCGCGGTGCTCGGCGGCAACGAGTTGTCATCCGCCAAGCGCTCAGCGACGGTTTGATTCGCGAGAAACTCCCGTACCTCCTCCTGCGGTAGCAACGGGACTCGGAAGATCGCGACACGAGAGCGAATCGTCGGGAGCAGCGCGCCGGCCTCACTCGAGGTGAGCAGGATCGTGGTATCGGCAGGCGGCTCCTCGAGCAGCTTGAGAAAGGCGTTCGCCGCTTGTTCCGAGCCCTCCTGGGGGACCATGCGCTCTGCGTCGCCGATGATGAACACTTTCCGTTTGGCAATCGCCGGCGAGAACACCGCCTGCTGCACAATGGCTCGGACCGTCGCCACGTAGATCCCCTCTGCCCCCGACGGAGGCGCGTACAAGCCGCTGGCTCGAACCCGATCAGCGACCGCCTCGGCGTAGTCGCTGATGACGTCCGCGAGATCGGGGTCGGTGTCTTTGAGCCGCGGCCGAGGAAAGAACCAATGCAGATCGGGGTGCGTCAGCTCCCGCGAAAAGCGGCAGCCCTGGCACGTTCCGCATGCGATCTCCCCGCCCGCGTCGCAGAGCAGCTGCTGGGCGAGCCAAAGGGCCAGTCGTTGCTTGCCCACGCCGCGAGGGCCTTGGAAGAGGATCGAGGCGGGTAGCGTTTTTCGGGCGATGGCTTCCCGAATTCGGTCGCGAAGCTCGGTGTGGCCAAAGAGTGGGACAATCGCCATCGAAACAACTTACGCGGCTGACAACCGAAGAGCCTGGTGTCATTCAGAGGACAATGTGCGATGGGCGCGCATTGTGCCTCCTTTGCCATAAGTCCTCACCCTGCAGGCGGTATCGTGGCTCCTTCGTCAAACCAGACATGTCCGTTGGCCGACGTCCTTTCGGACCGTCTTGTCGAGGCCCGCACCGAACTGGCAAAGCGTTGGCTTGAACGCATTGCGGACCGCGTGACGCTTGATGTGAACCAGATCTTCCCAACCGACCAACTCCTCGATCACGTCCCTCTACTGATCGATGGCATCGCCGCCTTCCTGAAAGATTCGGCGAATGAAGTTGGAGCCGACGACCCTGTCGTGGCGAAGGCGATGGAGCTCGGGGCGTTGCGGCACGCACAAGGGTTCGACGTTTATCAGATTCTCAAGGAGTACGAGATTCTCGGAGGGATTCTGTTTGCGTTTCTCGCGGAAGCCGCGGACGACATCCCGGAACCGTGCGCGAAGAGCGAGCTGCTTTACTGCGGCCAACGGTTGTTCAAAGCGGTGACGCTCATACAACAGACCACCACGATGCATTTCCTGCGGCTCGCCGACCAACGGGTGTCGGAGCGCGAAGAGCGGCTCCGAGCGTTCAATCGGTCACTTTCCCACGAGATCAAGAACCAAGTCGGGACCGTGCTCGCGGCGAGCGATGCGTTGATCCAGATGCCTGACTCGGGCCCAGAACAGCTTCAGAAATTCCTGGGCATCATCGCCAGGAATGCACGCACGATGCGACACACGATTGAAAATCTCGTCGAGTTGTCACGCACGGACACGGATGCGCGACAGAATAGCAACGTCTTGCTGCCCGATGCCGCCCGCGAGGCGGTGCGTCAGCTGCGCGAAACGGCCGAGGAGGCCGGAGTCGAAATCAAGTTTGGGGAGATTCCGGCCGTCGAGGTGAATGCCGCGGCAGTGGAGCTCTGCTTGATCAACTATCTCTCGAACGCTATCAAGTACGCTGACCCCCAAAACAGCGCTCGGTTCGCCGAGATAACGGCCACGATCGAGAAGTCGGGACTGGAGCGTGAGCTTGTGATTCGGGTGCGCGATAACGGTCTTGGCGTGTCGCAGGACCAGCGTGCCCATCTCTTTCAGCGGTTCTTTCGCACACAGGATGCGACCGTCAGTCGTATCGAAGGGAGCGGGCTGGGACTCAGCATTGTTTCTGAAACGGCGGAGAGGTTGGGCGGCCGGGCGTGGGCAGAATTCCCTCAAGTCGGGTCGCTCTTTGCCTTTTCGCTGCCTTTCCGTCGTAAGGCTACAGTAGACGGCGCTCGCGGTCCCAAACTCGGCGAGCGTCAAGTGAACTAGTGTTAGAGGTACGAAACAAGAATCTGGCCGAGGGATTCGTTTGATTCTCCCCAACGAAGCGATGAGGGCGCGATCGCAAAGAAATCGTCTGTGCAGGGGACTGCTTTCCGTCGCACTGATGTCGATGGTGTTGACGCAGCTCTCCGTCGCCCAGAACACGCGTCCACGCGCACGCGACATCGGCGTGGCGCCCGGGATCTTCACTCCCGGTGCGAGAAACGCGCTCACGGATGTCCAGGGGGTCGCCGTCGGGCAGGTCACCATCTTCGAGGGTGATTCCGTGCGCACGGGCGTGACCGCCATTTTGCCGCACGGCGGCAACCTGTACCGGGATCGGGTGCCCGCGGCTCTGCACGTGGGCAATGGCTTTGGAAAACTGCTCGGCGTCACCCAGTTGAGGGAACTGGGTGAACTCGAGACCCCCATCCTCCTCACATGCACGTTGTGCGTGTGGAAAGCCGCTGATTTCATGATCGAGTGGCTTCTCGAACGTCCGGGGATGGAGCAGGTGCGCTCGATCAATGCGGTCGTTGGCGAGACCAACGACGGCGCCCTGAACGCCATTCGACGTCGTCCGGTCCGGGCGGAGCACGTTCGGCGCGCGCTCGAGAGCGCCGGCGTCAACGTGGAAGAGGGAAGTGTCGGAGCCGGAGCGGGCACGGTCGCCTTCGGCTGGAAGGGCGGCATTGGCACGGCGTCGCGGGTCCTGCCGCAGTCACTGGGAGGTTGGACCGTGGGTGTCCTGGTGCAATCGAATTTCGGCGGAATTCTCCAAATAATGGGCGTTCCGGTTGGAAAGGAGCTTGGCCGGTACTCGTTTCAGCGGGACGTGGACACCAGCCGGGGCGACGGCTCGATCATGATGGTCATCGCCACCGACGCGCCGCTCTCCGACCGCAACCTGGAGCGGCTCGCTGCCCGTTCGATGATGGGACTTTCCCGCACCGGGTCCTTCGCGTCAAATGGCTCGGGGGATTATGCCCTGGCCTTCTCCACGAGTCCGACCGTGCGCCGGCCCTTCGACGCTCGGCGCCTGGCGATCCAGGAACTCGCAAACGAGGAGACGAGCGCGCTCTTCGCCGCCGTGGTCGAGGCTACGGAAGAAGCGATATACAACTCGCTGTTTCGAGCCACCACTGTGACGGGAAGCGGACGAACCGTCGAGGCAATTCCGCTGGACAAGGTCCGGGAGATCCTGCAGCGGTACAACGCGGGGAAACGATAACCGTCGCTCGTTGCGTACGAGTCGCCGCCGTAAGCGCGAGGCACGATTCCTGACGTTTCCCCACGGTGTCCTTCACCAGGCGATTCAATGGGCAGCAAGCGGCCAGAGCAGGCACATATCGATCTTCTCTCCACGGATTTCAAGACGAGAACGGACGACGAGCACATCCATGAAGAGGACAAGCAGCGCCTCCATGAAGAGCGGGGGAAGCTCGCGATCCCGAAACGTGGCGATAATCCCGCGCTTAACGAGTTGAAGGGCCGCAAGCGCGGCTCGAGCAAGAAGGGTTGAGCCGTGCTGCGCGGATTGGAAGGCCGCCGCATCGCTCTCAGCGTCGTGCATGAGGACGACTCGGTTGAGCGACACGCGGGTATCGTGTCGCGCGCACTCGAACAGTCGGGCGCGCGGATGCACCTGCTGCAGGCGGGCGAAGGGACGGAGGAAGACTGGCACGGCGCGAGATACGTGGCGCTCGTTATCGTAGGGGATGGAGCCCCTGGCCATGTTGCCGACGCGCGGCTGGTCCAGCTTGCGCGCGAGTTCCTGGCCTCGGAGAAACCCGTGGCTGTCTTTGGGGGAGGCGTCAGCGTAGTGCTCGAAGCCGGAGGGGCGGCTGGCCGTAAAGTTGCCGCGCAGGGCCCGCTGAAATCCGCTGTCGAACGGGCGGGGGGCACGGTCGTCGATTCAGCCATGACCGCCGATGGCAGCTTGATCACGGCTCTGGGTAGCACGGCCGTCGAGGAGTTCGCGACGCGGGTTGTTCGGGAGTTCTCGAACCAGCTCGAGGAGCGCGAGGTCGACGAGATGTCGGAGGCGAGCTTCCCGGCCAGCGATCCGCCGGCAACGACGCCCTCCTCTCTCGGGCCCGTCTCGACCGATCCGGATTCCGGCGCCCGCCCCTAAAGGCTCCCGAAGGCCAGCCGGCGAAGCTGAATCTGCTTTACAATGTAAAGTACTTGCCGAAACTCGGGCGGCCTATTAGCGTCCTTCCATGGCTGACGTGCTCCCAATTCGTCCCCGTCCCAGTAATCCGCCCGAAATGCAAGCGCGGGCGATGGACAACCTTCGGTTCATCCGCGAGACGATGGAGGCCGCGGGGACCTTCACCGCCGTGTCAGGATGGGGTCAGGTCGTAATCGGCGTGACGGCGATTCTGGCCGCTGTCATTGCCGACCGATTCGCGGGCACCGCCGAATGGGTGCTCGTCTGGGCCGCGGAGGCGTTTCTCGCGTTGCTGGTGTCGGTCTGGTTCATGTACAACAAGGCGCGGTCGGCCAGCCTGCCCTTGCTCACGGGATCCGCTCGCAAGCTGTTGTTCAGCTTCAGCCCTGTTTTCGTGGTGGGCATGGTCGTCACGGTGGCGCTCATGCAGCGCGGCCTGTATGGGCTCCTGCCCGGGATCTGGATGCTCCTGTACGGCACGGCGGTCGTTGCGGCCGGCGCCTTCTCGGTGCGTATCGTACCCGTCATGGGTGCGGCGTTCATTGTCGTCGGAGCCGCGGCGCTGTTTGCTCCAGTCGCGTGGGGCATCGCGCTCATGATGGCCGGCTTCGGCGTGCTGCACATCGTCTTCGGCATCATCATCGCACGGAGGCACGGTGGCTAAACACGGCGCGGTACCGAAAGACGGGCAGCGTGGAGAGCCCAAAGGCCCTCGATCGCTGCGCACGGTTCGCGGCAAGGCCGAGGATACTCCTCTTGGTCTCGATCGCCTCATCCACGAACGCCTGCGCCTCGGGATCGTGAGCGCGCTGGCGGTGAACGACTCGTTGAGCTTCAACGATCTGAAGCGGCTGATGAAAACGACGGATGGCAACCTCAGCGTGCACGCGCGGAAGCTCGAGGAAGCGCACTACGTCACCTGTGACAAGAGCTTTGAAGGCCGCGTGCCGAGGACGAGCTATGCCCTGACGGCGCTCGGGCGCCGCGCCCTGGAGCGCTACCTGGACCACATGGAGGCGCTGATTCGCGCCACGCGGGTCCGCTAAACCATTCATGACACCTATCCATACGCCGCGGCGTCCCTCGCCGCATCCTGAACGCGCGCGACTTCATGTCGCGATCATCATGGACGGGAACGGACGCTGGGCCACCGCCCGCGCCATGCCACGATCGGCCGGTCACACGGCCGGCGTACGCACGGCGCGGAACATCGTGGAAAGCGCGGTTCGCGCCGGGATCGGCACCCTCACGCTCTACGCGTTCTCGAGTGACAACTGGAGCCGCCCCCGGCCGGAAGTCATCGCGCTCATGCGGCTCTTTCGCCGCTCGCTGCTCATCGAGTCCAAGCGCTGTCTCGAGAATGGCGTTCGGCTTTCGATCGTCGGGCGACGCGACCGGCTTCCGGCGTCGCTGCGTCAGACTATCGTCGAAGCGGAAGCGCTGACCGCGGCCGGACGCAACTTGCACCTCCGCGTGGCGGTGGACTATTCGTCCCGCGACGCGATTCTCCGGGCAGCGGACAAGGCGACCGACCTGACGACGCCGCTCACGCGCGAGCGGTTTGCACAGCTCCTCGCGGACGTCGATCACGATCCGGCGCCGGTGCGCGATGTCGATCTGCTCATTCGCACCGGCGGCGAGCAACGGCTCAGCGACTTCCTGCTCTGGGAGTGCGCCTACGCGGAGCTGGTCTTCTCCCCGACCATGTGGCCCGACTTCTCGGAAGGAGATCTGAACCGCGCGATCAGCGAATTCGAGACGCGCGATCGCCGGTTCGGACGGGTCGCGGAGCAGGTGGCCAGCTAGTGCCACCGGTCGCGCTCAGTTCTTCATTAGTCGCACGGATCCCGACCCCGCTTCGATTTGGATGCGCGCGCGTCCGTCGCCGATGCGTCCGGCGATATGGTTGCGGCTCACCCTCCGGGTGACGATCTCGAAGTCGGTCGTGAATCCGCCGCTGCCGGTTTCCGCCTCGATCTCGGCGCTCAGCGTTGCCGGAAGGCGGATCGTTGCGCCGCCAGAGCCTGTCTCGACGTCCATGCGCTCGATATCGGACAACAGCTCGAGGGTAATTCCGCCGCTGCCGGTCTCCGCCCTCACCCGCGCCGCTTTCATTCGGTAGACCCGAAGTCCGCCAGAGCCGACGTCCGCGTTGAATTCGCGCACCTCGATGTCATTCCCCTGAACGCCGCCCGACCCCGAGTCGATGCGCAACACATTCCCCTTTACGCGGTCCACTGACAGTCCACCGGACCCTGTGTCGATATTCAGATCGCCGGTGACATCGCGGACAGCGACCCGGCCGGATCCGGTATCGAGCGTCAAGAAGCCCTTCATACCGGACACGTCCACTTCCGCGGCGCCCACATCGAGCAGCACGTCGCCTTCGACGTTGCTGATCTCCGCCCGTCCCACCGCGAGGAACAACTCGATCTTCTGGCCGCGCGGGACTCGAACAACGAGATCGGCGAACGCCTCGAGACCCGGGCCATAGCTTCGAATTTCGACGCGATTACGGTCGCGGAAATCGTCCGAGCCGCCGTCGCTGAAGGTGCCGTCGTCCCGGACGTCGATGCTGGTCCGCGACCGGGAGTCCCGTTCGGGATATACGATCTGGTCCGCTGGATAGACGATGCGGAACGTCTCGCGGCCGCGAAGCGGGCCGGTCTCGATCTTCAGCTTCGCCGCATCCGCGCCGCCACGCGTGAACTCAACGATGACGGCGTCGCCCGTGCCAGCGACGGCTCGCATGCGGCCGGCCAGGTTGTAGATCGCTACGTTCGCGCCTTTGACCGCACGCTGCTCGGTCTGTGCAGAGAGAGGTGCCACAACCAACGAGGTGAGGGCAAGGGCCCGAACGAGCCTGGCGGACATGCGTGAGCTGCTCCGTGGGAGGTCTTGCTTTGACATCCCCAAGTCCCGGCTGGTTTGAAAGGTTCTAGGTGGTAGGTGCCTGCCACCTACCACCTACCACCTACCACCCACCACCTAGTCAACGTTCTCGATCGCCCAGGTCCAGTAGATCGCATCCTCGGGCGACATGTTGCCGCGCGGCTTGAGGCGGGCGTCCGCGAACCCGTACTGTCCGATGTCGATCATGTACTGGCCGCGCGACACGAGCGTCCCCTGACAGACGCGCTCGTCGCCATTCGTTCCTGCCGCGAGCTGCTGCTGAAGCCTCACCAACAGATCCTCGAAGACGACGGCGGGGATGCGACTCTTCTCGGATGGATAGATGAAGGTGAACATCGTGAGATAGGTGAGCAGCAGCGGCCAATAACGATCGAAGCGAACCAGCAGCCTATCCCAGTCGATTACTTCGGCGCAGTGTCGGATCAGGTGCATCACGTCCGCGCCGTCGAAGCGCTCCCGCTCCATCACGAATGCCTTCTGCCACAGAAACTCTTCGACGGGTGCGATCTGGACCGGCATGCCGAGGACGTCCGCTTCGAGGGCGTGGGTGAACCAGCTATCGTCCACCCGACAAACCCCGTTGCCCGAGCTGAACACGAGATCGACATGATCGCCCGACTGATACGCCTTGGCGAGCCAGTGGGGGAAGGCGATTTCCGTGCGGTATCCGGCATCTCTCAGCGCATCGAGCGCGCGGTCGAGGTCGCTGTGCTGGACGAAGAGATCGAAGTCCTTCGTGTTGCGGACGATTCCGGTATACTGCAGATACGCGTGCGATCCGCCGACGAGAAACGGCACGTGCGCATCGCTCAACACGTGGAGTGTTCGGCGATAGAACGCGTTGGTATCGCGGCCGGGATCGTCGAGGGTCGATTGGTTCGCCATTCCGACCAAACCCAAGTGCAAGAAGCAGGTCAGGCCACGGCTCAGCTCGCCGAGATGGCCCGGAACCTTCGGTAAGCGAGGTCATGACGACTAACGGCGTTGTGCGCGTCGCGGCACTGAGCGACATCCACTACACGAAGAACTCGCAGGCCGTGTTGCAAACGCTGTTCGCGCAGATCACCGAGAGCGCCGACGTGCTCGTGCTCGCGGGCGATTTGACGGATTACGGTTTGGCGGAAGAAGCCCACGTCCTGGCCAAAGACCTGACGGCATCGCTTCGAATCCCAGCGGTGGGTGTTCTCGGGAATCACGATTACGAGGCGGGCGAAGAGAAAGAGATTGTGAAGATCCTCACGGACGCCGGCGTCCGCATGCTCGACGGCGACACGCACGAGGTTCATGGGATCGGATTCGCCGGCGTCCGTGGATTTTGCGGCGGTTTCGGACGCGGCACCCTGGGCGCGTGGGGTGAGCCCGTGGTCAAGGCCTTCGTGCACGAAGCGATCAACGAAGCATTGAAGCTCGAGGCGGCGCTCGCGCGGTTGAAGGGCGAGCATCGGATCGCCGTCATCCACTATGCGCCGATCCGCGAGACCGTGGAGGGGGAGCCGCTCGAGATCTATCCGTTCCTCGGCTCGAGTCGCCTGGAGGAGCCGCTGTCACGTTACGACGTTTCGGCCGTGATCCACGGTCACGCGCACAAGGGCACGCTCGAAGGCACGACGTCAAAGGGGATTCCGGTGTACAACGTCTGCATGACACTCATGCAGGAGAAGTTTCCGGACCGCCCGCCCTTTCGTCTGCTCGAAATCCGAATGGATGAACCGCGCCGACGCGAGCCCGCTCCCATCGCCGAACGCCGCCAAACCGGCCGTCGCTCGGACGATCGATTTGCGGCGGGCGGAGTCTAGTTACGCCGAAATCCGCGATGCGACGGTGACGATGTCTCCCATCTCCATCAGCGCTTTGAGACGCCGGAGATCCTGATCGACCATTTGCTCGGGCGATATCCCCAACAACTTGAAGAGCACATGGCCAGTGCGGCCGCCAGGAGGCTCGTAGTCGAGGACGAGCCGAACCTGAGTTCCGCGACCGTCCGGTGCATCCTCGAAATGCACCGATCCCGCGTGCGCGACACGCGAGTCGCCGACCGTCTTCCAGGCGATCAGCTCATTGGGAACGTCGTTGATGATTTCGGACGTCCACTGCACCTGCTGCCCGCCGGGCAAGGCCATGGTCCAGCGCGAATGGCGAGGATCGATGATCTCGACCGATTCGAGGTGCCGAATGAACCGCGGGTGATTCCTGAAGTCGCGCCAAAAGGCGCACAGCTTTTCGCGTGGGGCCCTGATCGCAGTTGTCCGCTCCACTTTCACCGCCTCCCTCGCGTCCACCGTGGCGGCTGGGCTCGCGAAGTCGTGCGACGCGCGCGGTGCCGGCCTCGGATAGTTCGTTCCAGTAGTCGAAATACCCATCGCCTCGTACAGGCGGCAGCGTCCGGTGGCGCCGCGCCGGATGAGCTCCGCTCCGACCAGCCCGAGCACCACGCCGCCCAGGCCTTTCCGCTGCAGCGCCGCAACCGCGAGCGCGCCGCCACCGACGACCGACACTAGGCGCTCGAGATCTCCGACATTCCGCGCGACGTGCTCCGAGTCGCGCACGCGGCGCGGTCCACTGACTGCTAGCACCACGGTCAACTACCTCTCATGAACTCATGGCGAGGGGCGCAAGACGCGTGCAACCATCCGCGCGGCGCGTGGTGGTCAGCGTGCCGTGTCGGTGATTTCGTCGACGTCCGGCGCGGCCTGAGAACCGGACTCGTTCAACGGGAATGACGCGAGCTGCCGAGAGGCCTGCGTGAGCTCGGTACGGAGCCGGTTCGTGTTACTGGGCGTGAACAGTGCCCGAATCGCTTCAGCGAGCCGCGTATTGAGTGGAAGGTACGTGAGGGAGATGTCTACTCTCGTCTCCTGTGGCGACAGAGGGAAAAAGCGCATGAGACCGCTCGCTTGGACGTCCGATCCGGGGACGCTGGACCACGCGATGACCGAGTTTGGCACGTACTTCGTGACGGTCGCGTCCCATTCGATGGCGTGGCCGCCCGGCGAGCGAACGGCCCAATGGGAGCGCCCGTCCTGCGAGTCCTCGACACTGAGGAGCACGTCCACTATTTGCGGAAAATTCTCGAAGTCACGACAGAACTCGAAGACGTCCACGATGGGACGTTCCACGACCACGGTCATCCGAAGGTCGACCGCGCGCTTCGCCGCGCCCGTTCGACGCAGCCAACGGAGGACAGTCGGGGTTACCGTGCCGGCGATAACCGCCGCGGCAGCCAGCCGCCGCCACCGCTTCCCACGAGTTCGCATGCTAGCAAGGTCAGCAAGGGCAGTGCCTAGAGTAACCGACCGAGTTTCTCCAGCGCCAACGGGAAATCGCGCCGTCCCAGCCCCAACCGAAAATGCGCCGCGTCGGCGCCGAAAACGGTCCCTGGGAGGAGGAGCACGCTTTCGCGCTCGATGAGCTGTCGCGACATCTGGCCGGCGTCGCGTCTCGTGAATCGCGGGAAAGCCACGCTCCCAGCTCTCGGCGGCACCCACTCCAGCTCGTCCGCGTGAGACGCCATGAACTCCCCGGCGACATGCAAATTGCTCGCGACGATCGAGCGCGATCGCTCGAGCACACGATCGCGCGCGCGCAGGGCGATCAGCGCCAACAGCTCGGACGGCGCGCTGCTGCAGATGGTCGTGTAATCTTTCAACCGCGCGATGCGATCGAGCAGAGCCGCATTGCGAGTGGCCACCCAGCCGATGCGGAGTCCCGCGAGCGCGAACGACTTCGACATGACGCCGAGGCTGACGGCGGTCGTTGAGAGATCCGCCGCGGCGGACAAGCGATGGCTCTCGTCGTACTCGAGGTCGCGATAGACCTCGTCCGAGAGCAGCACGGCGCCCACGGACTCGGCGATATCGACGAGACGCTGCTGCACCTCACGGCGGATGTGCGCGCCCGTGGGGTTGTGCGGGAAGTTGATCGCGATGACGCGCGTGCGTCGAGTGAGCGCACGCTCCACGTCGCGAGGGTCCAGCTCCCACGATCGCTCCGGGCGGAGGGTGACTTCCCTGACGTGCGCGCCGATCGACCGAGGCACCGCATGCAGCGACTGGTACGCCGGTGTCACCACCACGACTTCGTCTTCCGGCGACAACAAAGCGTGCATCGCGAGAAATATCCCCTCCTCGCCCGCGACGACGAGCACGTGAGCGGGCTCGAGGTGCTCGTACCCCCGAGCGATCTCCCGGCGCAGCGCGGGAAGCCCCAGCGATTCCGTATAACCGAGCACCAATTGATCCCACTGCCCTTCGGTCTCCTCGTCGGCGAACGACAAGACTTCGCGCAGCGTGAGGGGCTCGACGTCCGAGGCGCTCAGTTGGTGGCGAACGGCGAACTCGAATCGCGCGAAATAGCGCTCGAGCGCAAAGTCCTCGATGCGCGAAACCGTCACCCGCCGGCTCCAAGGTCGCGCAGCGCCGCCGGCACCGGTTCCGTGCCGGCTCCGATCCGTTCACCCGCCTCGCGGGCCGCCGCGAGTGCGTCCAGCGCGGAGCCGCCGATCGCCGACAGGTGACCCATCTTGCGGCCGGGGCGAGCGCCGGTCTTGCCGTACAGGTGCAGCCGGACGCGGGGGTCGGTGAGCGCGAGACTGAAATCGGGGGCGCGCCCTTCCCGCCACAAATCACCGAACAGGTTCACGATCGCTGCCGGTCGCACGACACTCGCGTCGCCAAGAGGAAGGTCGCAAACGGCGCGCGTGAGCTGCTCGAACTGGCTCGTGACGCAGGCGCGCTCGGTCGCGTGGAAAGAATTGTGCGGGCGTGGCGCCAGCTCGTTGACGTACAGATCACCCGATGTCGTGAGAAACATCTCGACGGCCAGCAGCCCTTCGAGCCCGATCTTGTCCGCGAGCGCGCGGCCGATCTCGAGAGCCCGTTCGACCAATGTCCTCGGCAGCGGCGCGGGCAGCACCGACCACGCCAGGATCTGGCGCTCGTGATGGTTGAGCGCGACGGGAAACACCAGCACGTCGCCATTTGGACGACGCGCGACCATCACCGACAGCTCGCCCGCCAGCTCCAGCGCCTGTTCCGCGACGGCGGCGCGACCGCCGAGCGATCTCCAAATCTCGGCCGATGTCGCGGGATCGGTCGCGCGAGTCTGGCTCCGCCCGTCGTAACCGCCGCGGCTCGATTTCACGAACGTATCGCCAAGCGCGCGGATGGCGGCGCCGACCGCGTCGGCGCTGTCGATCACCCGATACCGGCCGATCGGAAAACCATTGTTCTCGAGCCATGCTTTCTGACGCGCGCGATCCTGGACGATGCCGACGACATCCGAGCCGGGACGAGCCGGCGCGTATGCGTTGGCCGCGTCGATCACATCGGTCGCGATCTGCTCGATCTCGAGCGTGACCACGTCGCAATGCCGCGCGAGCTCGCGCGCCGCATCCACGTCGTCGAAACGGGCGGCGACGACGCGATCGGCCACCGGGGCGGCCGAGCAGTTCGCGTCCGGATCGAGCACGTGCACGCCATATCCCATCGCTCGGGCGGCGAGCGCGGTCATTCGCCCGAGCTGGCCACCGCCGAGGATACCGATCGTCGCGCCAGGCGCGATCACTGCCCGAGGTCGCGCTGGTCGAGCACTTCCGCGGTGCGGCTTGCCCGCCAGGCGCGCAACCGTTCGCGAATCTCGGGTCGGCCGCGCGAGACGATCGACGCGGCGAGGAGTGCGGCGTTCGCGGCGCCCGGCTCGCCGATCGCGAGCGTTCCCACGGGGACCCCACGCGGCATCTGAACGATCGATAACAGCGCATCGACTCCGTTGAGCGCTGTCGCCGGGATGGGTACGCCGAGGACGGGCAAAATGGTTTTCGCCGCAACCATCCCGGGCAAATGCGCGGAGCCTCCCGCAGCGGCGATAATGACCTCCAAGCCTCGCCCCTCGGCGGTTGACGCATACTCGAACATCCAATCGGGCGTCCGGTGCGCCGAGACGATTTGGACCTCGTGAGGAATCTCGAGGAGTTTCAGGAGCTCCGCGGCGGCCGTCATGTACTTGAGGTCCGACTTGCTGCCCATGATGACGCCGACGAGCGGGCTGGTGCCGCGCCGGCGCTCGGATGACGGAGAGGAGCGTGCTGGATTGGAAGGGCGTTTCGGCATGTCCGATGGGCGTGGTCGAGACGGGGACTCGATGCGGTCACCAATATAGAGACAAAACAGGCAGCGACTCCACTCGAGTCCGGCTTGCCTCCGCTCGCCCAAATGCTATGATGTAACGGCGCTTAGCCACTCATGTCCCACCTTTCCAACTCGCGACGCTGCGAGGATTCGGCGTGGCCCAGAACCCAAAACGTCCCGCGCAGCCGTCACAGACGGCAGGTAGTCCGAAAGGCGGCGGCCGACCTCCAGAGGTCGAGCGTGCGCTGGCGCTTCGCGACGTCATGGAGCACGCGGTGAAGGTGCAGAAGGAGATCACCGCGCCGAACAAGCGCAAGGCCACGAACGGTCGGGCCGTTGGGGCGTCGCTCATCTGCATCCCAGCTCTCGCGTTTTGCGTCTATTCGTACGTCGCGCGGCCCGCGTTCATCTGGGGTCCGGGCCCGCAGCCATTGCCGCCGGCGCAGCAAGAGGCGGGCATGCGGTTCTCGATGTTCCTCCTCGCGCAACGCGTCGAAGGCTATCGCCACGCGCAGGGAGTTTACCCTCAGTCCCTCGACGTGATTGGCGAACAGTTGGAGGGCGTCAGGTACGCCCTCCTATCTGACTCGCTTTACGAGCTCCGCACGACCGAAGGCGGCAAACAGATCGTGTTCCGTTCGAACGAGTCCGTCGACGCGTTCCTCGGAAACACGACGGCGATCATACAAGGCTTGGGTCGAAAATGAGGCTCAGACGGGGGTTCACGATCATCGAAATCATGATGTCGGTGACGATCGTCGGGCTGCTGTCCGCGATCGCCGTTCCCAAATTCCGCGACATCAGGCGCAGGGCAACGGCGGCGCAGATCATGGGGGACTTCGACGCCATGCGTCACGCGGCGCTCAGCTTTTACGTGGATAGCGGCTACTTCCCCACCGAAGCGGGCGGAGGAAACATTCCCAAGGGCTTGAAGAGTTACTTGCCGTTCAACTACAAGATGAAGAAGCCGCAATGGACGCTGGACTACGAGAACTGGGAAACCAAGACGCAGTCGAAGTACACGACGACCGGCATCGTCATCGGGGTTTCGTTCACGACAGACGACAAACCGCTGGGGCAGACCGCGATGAAGCTGATCGGGAACGCGCCCGGATTCACGGTCGGCTCGAAATACACTTTCCTCATCTCTGCATTTTGAAAAAAAAGGCGCCCCCCCAAAGGGCGCCGTGCTGACGAACGACGGAAGACGCGAGGTTTGTTGAGCTCCCCAGGTAGGATTTGAACCTACGACCCTCCGATTAACAGTCGGATGCTCTGACCAGCTGAGCTACTGGGGATCGGTACTGCCGAGTTGGGAAAAATAGCGGGGAGCACAGTTCGAAGCCAGCGGCCGGTGTGCGACGATTCCACACGCGCCACGTCCTCAGGACGCCCTTCCGCGACGATTTCTCCTCCGCGAAATCCCGCTTCGGGCCCGAGGTCGATCACCCAGTCCGCGAGCTTGATGACATCGAGGTTGTGCTCGATGAGCATCACTGTGTGTCCCGCGTCCACCAACCGGTCGAAGACGTGCGCCAGCTTCTGGATGTCCTCGAGATGGAGGCCCGTGGTTGGCTCGTCCATCAGGTACAGCTTCCTTCCGGACCTCCTGTTCGCCGTCGCGAGCTCCCGCGCGATCTTGAGGCGCTGGGCTTCGCCTCCCGAGAGCGTCGTCGCCGGCTGGCCGAGCCGGAGATAGCCAAGCCCCACCTGTTGGAGCTGCCAGAGCGCCTGGCCGAGCTTTTCCTCGCGCGGAAATGCGCGGATCGCCTCGTCCACCGTGAGTTGAAGCACCTGATGAATGTTCCGGCCGCCAACGGTCACCTCGAGCACGTCCGGACGAAAGCGCTTGGCTCCGCATTCGTCGCAGGGGACGTAGACGTCCGCCATGAACACCATCTCGACCTCGAGATAGCCGGCGCCCTCGCACTTCTCGCAGCGGCCGCCGGCGACGTTGAAGCTGAATGTGCCCGGCCTATACCTCCGCTGGCGAGCCAGCGGAGCGTCGGCGAACAGCCGGCGGATCTCGTCGAAGGCTTTGACGTACGTGACGGGATTGGACCGCGGTGACTTCCCGATCGGGCTCTGGTCGATGCACACCACGTCGTCGAGCGCGTCGTATCCCGTGAGATCCTCGTACGCGCCGACGCGCTCGCCAAGATGCTGCTTCGCCGAGTGCTCGCCGTGCAGCTTCGTCTCGAGCGCGCGCAGCAACACGTCGTACACGAGGGTGCTCTTCCCCGATCCGGAAACGCCGGTAATCGCGGACACGGCTCCGAGGGGAATCTTGACGTCGATCCCCTTCAAGTTGTGCTCGCGTGCGCCGGTCAGCGTGAGCCAGCGGGGACCGAGCTTGCGCCGCGGCTTCGGGACCGGGATGGTCTTCGTGCCGGCGAGGTACTGCCCGGTCATCGGGCTTTCGCTCGCGCGCGTCATCGGTCCGGCGAACACGACCCGTCCTCCGCGCTCGCCGCTTCCGGGTCCCAGCTCCACCATGTAGTCCGCGGCACGAATCGCCTCCAGGTCGTGCTCGACGACGAGAACTGTGTTGCCCGTGTCACGGAGTCGCACGAGCAGGCGCAGCAAACGGGACATGTCGCGCGGGTGCAGTCCGATGGAGGGCTCGTCGAGGACATACAGCGTATCCACGAGGCGGGCGCCGAGCGAGTTCGCCAGGCCGATGCGCTGCGCCTCACCACCGGAGAGCGTGCGCGTCGCTCGATTGAGCGTCAGATAATTCAGCCCGACATCGCAGAGGAACTGCACGCGATCGCGCGCTTCCTTGAGCAGGTGGTCGGCGACGCCTCTCTCGAAATCCGTCAGATCGAGCGTGTCGAGCCACGGGAGGAGCTGATCGATCGGCAGCTCGGCTACTCGCGCGATGGTGTTGCCAGCGATCCTCACTTGCAGCGCGTCGGCCTGCAGCTTCGCGCCCCCACAGGACGGACACACGCGCGCGGACTGATACCGCCGCAGGAACACGCGGATGTACTGCTTGTATCGTTTCTCCTCCAGGTCCTCGAGGAAGGGGAGAATCCCCTTGTAGCCGCGAACTCGCGCGCGCAGCAGCCGGTCGCGCGCGCCGGCCGCCAGGCGCTGCCACGGCACATCCATCGGGATCTTCTCGCGTTTCGCGAACTCCGCCAGCGCCCGGCGCTTGTTCTCGTACCGTGGCATCGTCCACGGATCGATCGCTCCGTCGCGAAGCGCACGCCCGGGGTGAGGTATGATGAGTCCTTCGTCGTACTCGAGGATGGCGCCGAAGCCGTTGCATTCGGAGCAGGCGCCGCGAGGGCTGTTGAACGAGAAGAGCTGCGGCGTGGGCGTGGGAGCCCGCGTGCCGTCGTCAGGGCACTCGAACCGTTCGGTGAATCGCCAGACCTTCTGAGGGAGGAGAGAGGAAGGAGGAGGGAGGAGCTGCTCGAGGGTGATGACGCAATCCCCGTCGCCCTCTCGGAACGCGGACGCGACGGCATCGGCCAGCCGACCGCGCGAGCCGTCATCGGCGGTGAGGCGGTCGACGATCACGCAGAGCTCTTGTGCGCTGGTCAGATCGATTGCGCCGCCTTTGAGATCTTCGAGGTGGAGCATGCGACCATCGGCCTGCACGCGCACGAACCCCTGGGCGCGAAGGTTCTCGACGACGACTTCATGCGTCACGGCCTGGGACAAGCGCAGCGGAAAGGCGACCGAAAACCGGCTGCCACGAGGAAGACCAAGGACCGCGTCGGTGACCGACTGCACCGTGTCGGGGCGCAGCTCGCGGCCGCAAACCCGGCAGTACGTGCGTCCAACGCGCGCCCACAACAGGCGCAGATAGTCGTAAATCTCCGTGGCGGTGCCCACGGTGGATCGCGAGGTCTTGGTCGGATTCTTCTGCTCGATCGCGACCGCCGGGGACAGGCCCTCGATGACATCGACGTCGGGCTTCTCCATGCGCTCGAGGAACTGGCGCGCATACGCCGACAACGACTCGACGTACCGGCGTTGTCCTTCGGCGTAAATGGTGTCAAACGCGAGAGAAGACTTGCCCGAGCCGGACGGTCCTGTGATGACGGTGAAGGCGCGGCGAGGAATCTCGAGGTCGATGCCTTTCAGATTGTGCTGGCGAGCGCCTCGGATGCGAATGAAATCCTTCACTCGAGGGAATCTACTAAGTGCCGCGCCTCCGGCGCGGAGAAGTGCCGGTGCTGCGCGCCGGAGAAAGGCCGCGCCTGCGGCGCGGAAAAAGGCCGCAGCTTCGCTGCGGATTTATCGCTGACCCATTCTGATCTGCGACTCATCCGCCGCG
>JBBDXZ010000064.1:13699-34614 GCA_040902075.1 Gemmatimonadaceae bacterium | reverse complement strand
GTACCCGCCGGCTCGTACGTCGTGGACTTCGCCCAGCCGCAAGGCCGTCTGGCGAAGGCGCTGCTGGAGCCCGACGCGCAGCTGGTCTCGAGCTTCATCCGGCAGGAGCTGGAGAGCCGCCGCACCAGCCAGCCCGAGCGCTTCTATGACGTCACCGCGTGGTCGCTCCCGTATACGTTCCGCGTGAACGCGTGGTGGACGCGCGGTCCCGTCGCGGGCGCCGAGACCGTGACGGCCGCGTCGCTCGATCGGCAACCGGTGGACGCGTCGCCCTCGCCCGCACCGGCGTACGGTTACGCGTTCGAGGCCGGCAGCGAGGCCGGTATTCGACTTCTCGCCACCCTGCTGCGCGACAGCGTGCGCGTGTGGTACGCGCCGCGCGCGTTCCGTTCGGGGACGGCGAGTTTCCCGAAGGGCGCGCTCGTCGTTCGCGCGGCATCGAACGACACCAGCGTCCGTCGCCGAGTGTCCGAGGGAATGACCGTCACGGGCGCGCGCGTCGTGCCGCTGCGATCCGCCATGGTCGACGAGGGCACGGATCTGGGCAGCAACAGCGTCATTCCCATTCGCATTCCGCGCGTGGCACTCGTGGGAGGCGCGCCCGTCCAGGGCAACTCGTTCGGGTTCTCGTGGTACGCCTTCGATCAGCGCATCGGGTATCCGGTGACGACCGTCGCCGCTGCGTCGATCGGCGCGCCGATGCTCGCCAACTTCGACGTGCTGGTCATCCCTTCCGTCGGCGCCGGCGCGTTGGACAACGTGCTCGGCGACGGCGGACGGGCGGCACTGGTCGCGTGGGTGCGCAACGGCGGCGTGCTGGTGACGCTCGACGGCGCGACGGCGTGGCTGGCCGGCGAGAGACTCGGGCTGTCCCGGCTGCGAATGCGCCGCGACACCACGCGCGCGGACAGCACCGGCGGCGCGCCGTTGCCGTCGGGAGTGCCGGGCGCGATCCTGCGGACCTATGGCGACACGCTCTCTCCGCTGCTCGCGGGCGTGCGAAGCGCGGTGATTCCCGTGCTGATGTTCTCGGACCGGATCTACACCGTGCCGCGCGATCTTCGCGCGGGAGAGGCAGTGATCCGCTACGCGCCGGAGCCGCGTTTGCGACTGGCCGGCTACCTGTGGCCGGAAGTCCCGGGCCGCGTGGCGAGCACGCCGTATCTCTGGACCGAGCGCGTGGGACGCGGCCGCGTGATCTCGTTCGCGGGCGATCCGAACTTCAGAGACATGTGGCGGGGGCTGCTTCCGGTTTTTGCGAACGCCGTGTTGCTCGGAGGGAGCTTTTGAGAGCTAATCCGCCGTCCTGTCCGCCGTAAGCGGTCTCGTGGGAGGCCGTCGGACACTACTGGAGAAGATCGAAGCCGGTGTGCGTCCCTGATACTCTATTGTCGAATGGTCAGGGAAGCCTTGATCTCGACGGACGCGTCAGACCACGCCCAGGGATCCGACGAGCTCCGTGGCCGCGTTCCAGCGCGCGAATGCGGCGTCGAGCTCCGTCCTGAGCTTGTCGAGGTCCGCTCCCATCCGCTTCGCCTCGTCCACGCCGTTCGGGCGCGTGTAGAGCTCCGGATCTTCGAGAGATGCGGTCAGCTTCGCGATCCGCGATTCGAGCGACGCGATACGACTCTCCTCCTCCTCGAGCTCGCGCTGCGCGGCGCGCTGCTGCCGCCGAAGGTCCTTCGACGACGGCGGCCCGCTCTCCGTCTTCTTCGCCAGCTTCTGGCGCTCGTGCACCTTGCGCAACGACGCCTCTTCGGCGGCGCGCACGGACGCCGAGTGTTCGCGCTCGGCGCTCACTTCCTCCCATTCCGCGAACCCGCCCGCGAATTCGGTGATGTGCCGCTCGTGGAGCACCCATGTTTTCGTCGTCAGCGCGCGCAGCAGCTCGCGGTCGTGGCTCACGAGCACGACGGTGCCGTCGTACTGTTCGATCGCATCCTCCAGCGTCTCTATCGACTCGACGTCGAGGTGATTGGTCGGTTCGTCGAGCACCAGCAGATTGGCGCGCGACAGCATGAGCATGGCGAGCGCGACTCGCGCGCGTTCTCCGCCAGAGAGCTTGTCGGCCCGGCGCTGCGCCTCCTCGCCTGAGAAGCCGAAGCGGCCGAGGTGTCCCTGCACCAATCGCCGATCCCAGGTCGGTCGCAGATCGTTGATCACGTCGTACAGCGTCCGATCCAGCGGCACCTGCGACATGTCCTGGCGATAGAATCCCGCGGTGATCGAGGATCCGATTCTCAGCTCGCCGGCCGCGACGGCGTGCTCGCCGAACAAGGCCTTCAACAGCGTGGACTTTCCCGCCCCATTTGGCCCGATGAACCCGAGCACGTCGCCGCGCATCACCGTCCCCGTGAACCGATCGACCAACGTTCGGCCAGGCACTCGAACAGACACGTTCACGGCGGACACGACGCGATCGCCTCCGCGTTCGGCGACGTCGAAGCGGATCGACATCGAGTCTGCGTCGCCGACCGGAGAGCTCAAGCGCGGCAAGCGCCCCAGTCGTTTGCGGCGGCCCTTCGCCTGCTTGCTGTTCTGTCCCGCGATGTTCCGCGCGATGTAATCGCTCTCGTTCGCGATCTTGCGTCGCTGCTGGTCGAACGCGCGCTGCTGCGTGAGCCGACGCTCGGACCGCTGCGCGACGAAGGCCTTGTAGCCGCCGCCGTACGGAGTGGCCGAATGCCCCTCGAAGTGCAGCACGTGATCCACCGTCGCGTCGAGAAACGCGCGGTCGTGGCTGACGAGCAAGACCGTCTTGTCGATCTCCCGGAGATAGTCCTCAAGCCAGCGCGTCGTCTCGAGATCGAGGTGGTTCGTCGGCTCGTCCAGGAGGAGCACGTCGGCGGCGTTCACGAGCTGACGCGCAAGTCCGAGTCGCCCACGCTCCCCTCCGCTGAGCGTGCTCACCGGCGTATCGCGCGCCTTCTCGGGATCGAACCCGAGTCCGTGAAGCACCGCGTCGATGCGCGACGTCACCGCATAGCCGCCTTCATGCTCGAACCGCTCGAGATCGCGGCCGTAACGCTCCATCGCCTCGTCGGACGCATCTTCGGCGAGTGCGGCCGCCTGGTCGGCGAGCGACTGCTCCAGCTCCAGCAGCTCGGCGAGCTCGCCGGCCGCGGCCTCCCACACCATGGTCGCTCCGCCGAAATCACGGTGCTGCTCGAGGAGCGAGACGCGGAGCCCCGGCTGTCGGGCGATACCGCCACGCGTGGGCTGCATCTCGCCGGTGAAAAGCCGAAACAGTGTTGTTTTGCCCGTCCCGTTTCGGCCGACGACTCCCCACCGCTCCCGCGACGCGACAGTGAAGGTTATGCCGGAGAACAGGTTCGTTGCGCCGAAATCGACGCCCACGTTGGAGAATGAGATCTGCGTCATCTCCCGAATCTTAAGGCCGGGAGAGAGGTGCTAGGGGCTAGGGGCTAGGTGCTAGGTGTCAGGGGCTAGGTGCTAGGGGCTAGGTGCTAGGTGCAGGTGCTAGGTCACCTACCACCTACCACCCACCACCTACCACCCACCACCTACCACCTATTCTCGCGCCATCACGCCACACCCGATTCGGGCGCCGGAGTTGCCCGAGGGATCTGTCCGCTGATCGTCAGGCGCTGCATGAATCACTGCGGCCGCCCCGTTGGCATTCAGCAGTCCGGCGACCGCGGAAGTCTCGGAGCTCGGCCGCACCAGCGCGAGATCCACGACCGCCTCCCCATTTGCGTCCGCCACGATATTCGGCAGATCGCCCGCGTGCGGGCCCTGCGGGTTCTCGAGGCCGTGCTTCCTGCCCGCGGGATTGTGGTGCGCGCCCGCGGTGGCGAAATCCGGCGCGTCACACCTACCCACCTGATGTATGTGGATGCCGTGCACGCCGGGTGGCAGCCCCTTGAGCGTTCCCGAGATACGGACTCCGGTCCCGCCCTCGTCGAATGTCAGGGTGCCGAGCTGCAGGCCGGTCGAGGAGCGCACCACCGCAGTCGCGACGTCGGGAGCTGTCGTCACTCGGACGGCGGGCCGGCAGGCCACAACGATCGAAGCAGCGGACAGTGTGACCACGATCAGACTGCGGGCATGGCGGAGCTCCTGCGCGAGGGCGACTGACTTCCGGGAAACGCATCGACGGATTCCATGAGACTCCACATCGCTCACGGCGCGTATCGCACCAGACACTCCGCGTACGAAGGTCCGTCGGTCTCCATGTCTGCACCGACGAGAAGGCGATAGACGCCGGGCGTCCGAAAGAGCAGTTCATTCGTGTCGCGTCCGAATACCCCTACGCCGGCCGTGAGCACGCTCGGATCGAGGCGCAGCTCGGTCACCCTGCTGAACGAGTCCGGCGGCATGAGCGACCGGCGGCGCGTTCGATCGGGACTGCCTTCGCCGTGAAATACGACGATGTATGATGTGCCGTCGGGCGATCTCGCATGGAAGGTCGGTCCGTGCGGCAGCGACATGTTCATGGTAAGGACGTCACCGCGTCGGAGCACGTCGGGCGTACATCGCAAGTTGTCGGAGGAAGGCCGGACTGCCCACGCCGGGGCAACAGCAAGCGTGTCCAGCGCCGCAACGGATTCCCCCCGGTCACCTGGGCGATCAGACGGCTTGCCGCGATCGCACGAGGCGAGTGCCACGAACCATAGAAAACGCGACCAGTGCCTCAACGTAGGCTCCTCATGATGTCTCAGCGAATAGTCTACTCCGTTCTGATTGCTTGCGCGCGGTCTCGTCGCGTAGACTGTCAGGCAATGCGAGCCCTATTGTTGAGCGCGTCTGACGTCGCGCGTCTCCTGGACCATCGCGAGCTGCTCGAGCAGCTGCGCCACGCCATGTGCGCATACTCGACGGCGCAGGTTCGTGCCCGGCGGGCTCACAGTCCGATTCCCGGTGCGGCGCCGCATTCGGTGATGCTCGTGTTCCCAGGGATCGTCGCCGGGATTCCGGCGTACACGGTCAAGATCAACGCGAAGCTTCCCGAATCGATACCATCGGTACGCGGACTGATCTCGCTGCACGACCTCGATACCGGTCGCGTACTCGCGGTGATGGACTCGATCGCGATCACCGCGATCCGGACGGCACTCGTGGGCGGACTCGCGGCTCAGGCGCTCGCTCGGCGCACGATCGAACGGGTCGCGGTGATCGGCGCCGGCGTGCAGGGACGCGAACAGCTGCGCGCGCTGCGCCTCGTCCGGACTTTTGGCTCGGTGCGCGTCTACGACACTCGGCCAGAGCGCGCATCGGCGCTCGCCGCCGAGCTCCATGATGAACTCGGCGCCGACGTGAGCGTGGCCCCGAGTGTGAGGCGCGCGGTCGAAGGTGCCGACGTCGTCATCACCGCGACGTGGGCCAAGTCACCATTCCTCACCGTCGACATGATCGCCCCGGGGACACACCTCACCGCGATTGGTGCGGACGAGCCGGGGAAAGCCGAGTTGGATCGTGACCTCATCGCCCGATCGAGGTTTGTGTGCGACGATCCAGATCTGGCGGTCGAGATGGGCGCGCTCGCGGGCGTCGGCCTCGGCCGCGCTGCGATTTATGCGTCCCTCGGCGAAATCCTGTCAGGCACACGCCCGGGCCGTACGAACGACGAGGAGATTACGGTTTTCGGAAGTGTGGGTCTGCCCTGCCAGGACCTGCCAGCCGCATGGATGGCCTACCAAAAGGCGAAGGCTCTCGATCAGCCGAGCTTCGATTTTCACGCTTAGCTGGCTAGCGGGCTCCATTCCCCGTTTCCTACTCCCTCTTCCCCGGCGGTCAGTTCCACGTCAGCCCGCGCAGTTGCTGCAAATTCACATTCCCGCCTGATAGTACCACCGCGACCCGCGACCCGGCCGGCAGCTTGACGAGCCCGTGCAACAGCGCGGCAACGGGCGCCGCCGCTGCGCCTTCGACGACCAGTTTGCAACGCTCCATCACCCAGATCATCGCGTCGAAGATGTCGCGATCGGGTAGCGCGACGATGTCGTCCACAAAGCGCTGCACGACGGAGAAGTTGATCTCGCCAACCCGTCGCACCCGCAGGCCGTCGATCACCGTCTTGCAGTCGATCGTTCTCAATTCTCCGGCGCGAACACTCTCCGCCATCGCCGGACCATCTGACGATTCGACGCCGATCACCCGAATCTTCGGGTTGTGACTCTTGACGGCCATCGAGACGCCTGAGATCAGACCGCCGCCACCGATCGGGACCACGACGGCGTCCACCTCCGGCCAGTCCTGCACGATCTCGAGACCCAGTGTTCCCTGTCCGGCAATCAGCTGCTCGTCGTCGAACGGGTGCACGTAGATCAGCCCTTGTGTGCGGACGAGCTCCTTCGCCTTCTCGTTCGCTTCGTCCCAGATGGTGCCATGAAGAACCACTTCCGCGCCGTACGCCTTGGTGGCCGCGACCTTTGATGGAGTCGCGTTGCTCGCCATGCAGACCACCGCGCGAATTCCATGGATGTGTGCGGCCAGGGCGACGCCCTGGGCGTGATTGCCGGCCGACGAGCACACGACGCCGCGGCGTTTCTGCTCGTCTGGCATCAACGCGAACTTGTTCAGCGGGCCTCGGATCTTGTACGAGCCCACGCGTTGAAACAGCTCCGCTTTGAGCCGAGTGTCGAACCCGGTCGCCTCGTTGAGTTGTCGCGACGAGAGCAGTGGCGTGCGTTTAATGTGCGGCGCAATGCGATCGCGCACCTCTTGGAAGTCGCGCAGTGTGAGCGTAAACATGCGGCTAACGTCAGGCGACGCCGCCACCCTGTCAACGGTGACCGTGGCCATCCACTCGTGAGTTGTACATGAACGGCGGGCGCTGCAGCCCTCCCTCGCACTCGGCAGGATATGAACGGGTCGGACGCCGCACCGATTGGAATCCTTCTGATCGAGCAGGACTCGACGCTCCGCAAATCGATGCGGCGCGAGTTGGACAGCGATGGGCATGCGGTCCTCGCCGTGAACTCCATCGGCGAAGCGTTGGCGCGTCTGCGAGCTCGCCACTTCGAGCTCGTGCTGTGTACCAACCGGCATGGGAGCAAGTCGATGGCCGATGATTACGGCCTTCTCATCGACTCGACGTCTTTGCTGGCTCGGAGCGCGACCGGTTACGAGGTTTACCTGCCAGGCATCGGAATCGACGCGAGAGCCGTGCTGATCATCCCCACCAGCGATCCGCATCGCGTGCGCGGAGTCGTTCGGGACCTGTGGGCTCGGCTCGAGCGCACCAACGGCCGGACCAACTTCATGGCTTAACGCAATTCTTAGCGCTTTTTAAGGATTCGATGGGCCTAGATGGGTCTACAGGGGCTTGCTGAGCGATGTGCGAAGCGGCAGGTTCGCTAGTCCTCCGCTGCCCTCCGCGCGACGCTGCGTCCGCGCCGCGGCGACGCATCCTCACTTGGAAGGCGATTCCGTGCTTCTGATCGCAGATCGTTCAGCGTCCAAGTCCCGCTCGACCGCGTCGCGCAAGGAAGCGGCGCGTTTGGATCCTCTGCCCGTGATGCTTCTGCGGCGCGGGCCCGTGACCATGCGTTCGCTCGGCGTCATCCAGGACGACCATCGGTTGGTGCTCGTCGTCGCCGAGGCGCTGACCCCTGAATGGGTCTCGTTGGGGCAACGCGTCGCGGGGACGCTCGTCGCGACCGAGGACGACCCGCTCAGGGCCCTGGGATACGCGATCACTGCTGGCTTGAGCGGACCGATCGTGGTGGCGATGGCGAAGCGCTATCGCGCGGATTGCAAGGATCTGATCGCCGCGGGCGCCATCGCGTGCGTCACCATGCCCATCACGAGAACCGACGTTGATCGCATGATCCCGCTCCTCATGAAGCACGCGGGAGCGGCGCGCATCGACGCGACCTTGCGCCTGCTTCTCGACCCTATTACGCGGGTCGTTCGCTATCGTTCCAAGCACGCGCGCCTCAGCCAGCGTGAGTTTGCCCTGCTGCATTGCTTCAGCTCCCGCCGCGGCGGGCCGGTGTCCGCGGAAGAGCTGTTGACGTACGTGTGGGGCGACGCGGATTCCGCGGAACGATCGAGACAGATTCTCGACGTCTACATATGTCAGCTCCGGAAAAAGCTCGAGCAGCTGGGACTGAATGGCGCGATCGTCACGGTGCGGGGGTTTGGCTACGCACTGGCTCGGTCGTCGCCGACCGCCCTGAAGTAGTCGCGCAGATTCCTGGGCCGATAACCGCGATCCTTGTCCCATCGCTCGATCGCCGTGGGATGCACGGATTGAGTGCCGCCAACGCCGATCGGCCGGTCGATGCCCTTCGTGAGCTTATACAGTCCCGATTTCGAATCGTGTACTTTTCCGGTGGAGCTCGGGGCGAGGGGCCGACTTCGTAGGACATCCTGGTCGAGCGCCAGTCCTGCCTCGCTGGCTTTGCCCAGCATCCAGTCCAACGCGATGTCGGAGGTTTGGGTCTCGGCGTAACCGCCGCCGACGTCGCTGTGGACGCCGGCGAACCAGACCTGGTCGACGGTTTGATTGGGCTTGGCTTTTTCCTTCCAGATCGAGGGCTCGAACGGCGCGCGATGCTCATCGATCGCCAGGGCATGACACGCCGTTTGGACCGTCCCGCTGAGCTCCGTGTCGTGGAAGACGTGCTCGCGGCGCGTGAGCCAGCGGAGTCCGCGGAGGGGAATGCCAAGTGCACCGACCGTGTCCCACACACCGATGAAACGCACGAGGATGGCGGTCTCGCCGCCGCACGAATGCTTGCTCCTGAACGCCGTCGCGGCTGCGTCGTCGGGATGGACGTGCGAGTCGCGGTACAGCTTCATCGCGGGGACGTATTGGTCGATGGAGGTCCGCTTGACGATCCCACACTTGCGGATCATCCCACCGATGCTTCGCACGGTGAACGCGCCACGGCTGAAACCGAAAAGGAAGATCTCGTCACCGTGCTCGTAGTTCGCGATGAGAAAGCGGTAAGCGTCGAAGATGTTGTCGTCGAGCCCTTCGCCGAATGCTCCGCCCGAGAATCGGTCGAGGACGTTTCCGGTGCCGACCCCCTGATCGTAGAAGATGATCTGTGGCGTCGAGCCGTCTCGTTTGGCGAGGCGATAGGCGAGCTTGACGACGTTGGTGGGACAAGGGTGGCCGTTGGATTCCTGGTCGGCCTTGTTCCACGTGCCGTCGCAGCACAGCACGAGTCGCTTTGTCAAATCATGGCCCCGCGCGACCGGCCATTCGGGCATGCGCGATCGAAGGCGCCTCTCGTACCGCGGCGGAGATGAGTTGGTCGATCTCACCGCCCACCACAACCGCGGTGCTGTCCCAATAATGCGTGTGCGCGCCGTGGCCGATACACAACTCTCGCCGGATCCGCGCCTGGTCCTCCGAGATGACGAGGGTCGGCGATTTCCAATACGACTCCGAATCACCGTAGTAGGGGCAGTACACCCAGTCCGTGTGTTCCGCGCGCCAAAGCGCACGTCCGACGTAATCGCCACTGCGGTAGGTGTTCACCCAACGCTCGAGCCCGAGCTTTGACGGACTGGGGGACTGCCTGGCATCGATCGCGAACTGGCTGGCCACGGGTTCGCCCCGCGAAATGCGCTCCTTCACGATCTCTTCGACACCCGCGGTCGGATCATTCATCACCTGGCGCCAAGCGCCGGTTTCACCGCGCACCCAGCCAAAAAGGTGTGGGAAGGCTTCGCTGTAGAGCTGGTACAGGGGGCTTCCCATCGTGAACAAATACATCGCGGGGCCGTCGGGCCTCGTGTCGGAGCCTTCGCGCTGGCTCCGGTACTGAGGCGCCGAAAGGAGCAGGGGGAGGTCCGGATCCGGCTCGCGCTTGATGAAGCCGAGGTAGTCCGCGCTGATCGCGGTGCCCTGGCTGTGCGCGACAATGACGATCGCGTCGTAACCCTTGTCGCCGCTGTCGCGCCACCTGCACAGGTACCGCAGGAGCGACGCGTAGCGCTCGGCGATGCGCGCGCGCGGCGTGCCGCCGCGCGGATGCTCGCGCAGATACGTGTCGATATCGAGCGCGGCATCCAGTACAGGACGGAACCCGAGCAACAAGCTCTGAAGCCGGCCACGAAAGGCCGCAAGTCCGATCAATGAAGCCGCGAGCCAAGCGCCGCTCGCCAGAACCGCCTCCGTCGACCAATCCGCCAAAGTCTTCAGCCCCGTATCCAGCCAGCCCGGCGCAGCGAACTCGATCCAATAAACTCCATTTGCGATGGCGGCAGCGACCATCGCCACGAATAGAAGGTCGACGCCGATCTTTACGAGCCGCAGCCCTTTGCTCAGCCAGCGGCCCAGACGGTTCGACGCGTGCGACTCGTGCTTCGCCGCGGCAAAGCTGCCGTCCAACCCGGTCGGTTGCACTTCACTGAGGACCGATGGCAGCACGATACAAGCAAGCAGGAAAGCCACCACGGCCGTGGCTCCGAGGAGGATCGCGAGTCCCGGACCGGCCGCAAAATCGAACACCCGCTCGATGTATTCCGATGGTCTGACGTCGGAGATGGCGAAAAAGCCGGTGGACGAGCTGTACCCGGGCTCCGACGGGAGCGCGAAGCTGAATGCTTTGTAGAGCAGAGCCCACAGCGGGAAACCGACGAGCAGTACGCCGGTGCCGGACATTGCAAGCGTTGCCCGACCGGTCCACGCCGCGCGCCGCGCGCGATTCCGAGCCGGGGAGTCCGTACCGCGCCGCGCGGCCCAGAGGCCAAGCAGGCCGGAGACCCCGGCACTGAAATAGAAAAGCCCCCAGACGGCGAGCGTAGCGATGATCTGGATCTCGAATACGTCCATGATGCGGTAGACCACGAGCGCCGCGGGAGTCGTGACTACCAGTGCCGTCAGTCCAACGCTGGTGAGAAGCGCCAGCACCAATCCCGTTCCACGCGCCCCGGGGCGCACGCGATTGTAGCGCTTCGAGATCGCGACCACGGCCCACATGGACACCGCAATCCATTCGATGACCAACGCTCGCTCGGCGCCGAGCCACGGGAGGAGACCAAAAACCGTGGCGGACGCCACGACGGCGATGCCGATGGGTATCGCCGACCAGTGCACGCCCAGCCGGTAGACTGCCAATCCGCTGAGGACGGCGCCGCCGAATGCGGCGAAGCTCACCGCGAGGATTCGCGCCCAACTTTCCGGGGCTGCGGCAGGCACGACGGCGAGGATGGTCGCCGCCATGGTGATCCAGAAAAGGGGGACGAAGAGCGTGAACAAACGCACCGCCGCCGTGTGCACAGCGCGATAGACGCGCCACACCCGGTCCCCGGGAAAATCGAGCACGGCGTGATCGACTGCTTGCCGGCCAAGGTGCGGAAGGTGGAAAAGCAATTGGAACAGCTCGTAGGCGATCTGGAGGACGTTGTTGCCGAGCCGGGACAAATCGGCCCAATACATCTCGTAGACGTGGACGTCGGCGTCCGGCCTGGCTTGCGGTCCCGCCGTCAGCCGCTGGCCTTCATGGCGTACCGTCTCGTACGGCGCTCCGCTGCCCGGATAGCGGAGCAGCTGTTCGCGCATGAACTGGTGATCCGCGCCGTCGGTGGCTCGGCCGGTTGCATCCGTCGCCGATTTCCTCGTGAGCGCCTCCAACGACTCGGAGCGCTCTCGGAAAGAGAAGAAGTCGCCTTCCGTCGATGTCGCGCCAGCAGCCGTCCGTTCGCCCACCCCGCCGCTTTTGGAGACATGAGCCCTGTCCACCGGGATCGTGAGATCGACCCGGCGGAAGGAGGTGAACCGGTTCTCCCTGCCGCCACCGCCGTCGTGTCGGAGACGCAGCAACAGCTCCGCGAGATTCTTCGCGGATGCGCCGGGCTCATGGTCGCCGACGCCGTGCACCGCGACGACGGCAATGCGTGGAAGCGTGCCCATGGTGGGAACCTCGTAGGTTGGGCCTACGTCTAGCGTACGGGACTGGACGGCGCGCGTCCATAGACACTTTTCATGAATGGTTCTTAATGCTACGGCGCGCGCAGGCGGGCGACGGCGTCCTGGACGGCGCGCACGACGCGCGCGGCGACGGAGTCCTGCGCCGCAAAGCTCTCCCGCAGGCGAAAGTCGAGCTGATCGGCCCAGAGCGACGAGTCGGGATTGGCACGAAAGAGCCGCACCTGCGCTCGTCCGCGATCGCCGGCACGTTGTACGGTCGTCTCGATGAGCAGTCCGGGATCCGTCGATTGACCGGCGGGCGAAATCGAATCGGTGACGACGCGCACTCCGGAACGGACGAGCGCCGTTTGGATTGCCGACGTCAAGGCCACCGCCATCTCGTTGCTCCCCACCCCGATCGCCGCGGCGCGCGGAACGCGCACAACGATCTCACGCGACGCTGCTGCGGCGTCCGGGCTGCGGCCGGGCGGTGAGGACGGCCACACCGACCAGAGGATCAGTGCAGCAACGGCCGCCACGGACAGCGACACGGTGAGCGCGGTGAGCCATGTGTTCCATCTCTTTTTTTTCCTCGCGCTGGGCGTCATGGCGACCGGACCGGAGATCGCCTCCGGACTCTCGAGGGTCCGGACCAACTCCGACGCATTGCGCGGTCGGTCGGCGGGGTCCTTCTCCAGACACTTCATCACCAGATCGGCCAGCGCCACCGGCACGTCGTAGCGTCGCGACGACAGCGGCGGCGGAAGCTCCGTGAGTTGGGCGGCGAGCAGCGCCTGCGGCGTCCGCCCGTGGAACGGCGGCGAGCCGACCAGAATCTCGTACGCGACGATGCCCAAGGCGTAGATGTCCACGCGGTTGTCCGCGTTGGGATCGGCGGCGGCTTGCTCCGGCGCCATGTACTGCGGCGTGCCGAGCGAAATGCCGACACCCGTGATCGTCTGTCCGTATGACACCGCTCCGCGCTCGCGCGCTGCCGACACGGCTTTGGCGACGCCGAAGTCCGTGACGACCGCCGCGGCGCCCGCGAGGAGAATATTGTCTGGCTTGATGTCGCGGTGGACGATGCCAATGCTGTGCGCATACGCCAGGGCGCGCGTGACGTCTTTGAGGATCGCGACCGTCTCGCGGAGGGAGAGAGGCCCGCGCATGATGCGTCCGCGCAGCGATTCTCCCTCGATGTATGGCATGATGAAGTACGGCAGCCCATCGACTTCACCGGCGCTCAGCACCGGAACGATGTTCGGGTGGTTGAGCTGCGCAACGACCATGATCTCGCGCTGAAAGCGTTGGATGGAAACCGTCGCCGCCAGCGCGGGATTGAGGACCTTCACCACCACTCTGCGGCCGAGCGCGACCTCTTCGGCCACGAAGACGCGCGACATCCCGCCCCCACCCAATTCGGTCTGGATGGTGTACGCGGGGCCGAGATGCGATTGAAGCTTGGGCTCGAGATGGGACAAGCAATTCAGTCTAATGCACTAAGCCACTTCCGCACGTCGCATGCTGCTTGCGACGACGTCACCGTGGTGGTCGTGCCTTCACCGCGACCGGCTCGATCTGCATGGCCACGCGGAAATGGAAGGGGAGCTCGACGAGCTGACGCACCTTGACCGATCCGATCCTTGCGGCGCTGAAGCGCATACCCGGCAGCGCTTCGCGAACGGACTCCGCGAACTCGATGTGTGACGCCAATACGACGCGGAAGGAGCTGACATCGGCGAATCCTGTCGTATCCACGACGAATTGCACGATCGCCTGGCCTTCGACATGCCGCTCCAGCAAGGCTTGGGGGTACTGGGGTGCCAAGCTCTCTGGAATGCGAGCAGCGGCGGAGTCCACTTCGATGATGGTGAAGACTGAATCCGGACCTTCGGATCCCTGCTCGTCGGGCGCGGTGATCGTGTCGCGTCCGGTATTCCCCGCTTCGGGTCCCTGCGAAATCTCGGGCGCTCGCTGTGGCTGGAGGCCAGCTCCGCCAAAGCCGGCGCCCGGTCCTTCCGGAGCGAGCTGCACAAAGCGGAGCGTCTCTCTCGACTCGGTGCGCCCCGCGGGCTTCGGATCGGGAGGCGGAAAGTATCGGATGCGCCTATCCGACTCCCCCTCAACCTCGGGAGACGGCATCGTGGCTTCGATGGAGAGGGCGATGACGAGCACATGGACCAGCGTGCTGATGCTAGCACTCCGCGCCGAGCCCGCGTGGGAGACCTTCCAAAACTGCAGTTGCGGCATTCGAGCCATGCGCGTCGCAGGACCTGCGGGACGGGGGTGCTAACTGTATACCATATGTATGTGTAACGCGCCCGGATTGGCAATGTTCCCGAGAAGTGGGCAGTTGGGAGTGCCCCAATCCGGTGTCCTACGGCGGCTCATAGAGCTGGATTCCTCATGGAGTCACGACGCGGCGAAGCTGCGGGGACAAGTGCATGAACATGTTGTACTCCGAATACTCGGCGCGCTTGGCCACCTCGTTCGGGTGAAGCGCGGGGTGATCCGGTCCCACGAGCGTCGCCTCATCGCCAACGTCCGCAATCTGCTCGTCTCCCAAGGGCAATCACGGTGTGGCTCGCACTCACCGTGCCGATCACCGGACAGAGTCGTCCCCGAACCATTGCTTCACAGCCTTTAACGGCGCCGCTCGGATAGCCATCGACGTGTCCGATTCCAAGCGTCGCTACCCACGTTGGCTTGTCGGTTGTCCAGCGGCGGTGATAGCTCACCCCTTCTCCCGCTGAGAGGCGGTCCACTCGGATCACGCGGGCCTTGAGCCGGTAGGCCGGACGCAGATCGCCGCGTTGCCTCGCCCTCTCCGAGACATAGCCGCCATAGAGGGCGAGACCGGGGCGAATGGCGTCGAGGAACGTGTCGCTCGTCTGATGTTGAATCGCATCCGAGGACGCGGCATGGAGTGTTCCAATGCTGATCCCTCGCGCACGAGCATCGGATTGGAGCGCCCGCAACCGGGCCGCCTGCCCGCGATCGAAGTCGGCATCCTCGACCAGCTCCGTGAACGCGCCTTCGATCCTGACAGCTCTGGTGTGCGAAAGACTTTCGACCCACGGGAGAGCCTCTGCGACCGGCATTCCCATGCGGTGCATCCCCGTGTCCACATATAGATGTATGCGCACCGGACGTTTGAGGCGCTCCGCCACGCGCGCAAGGATCGCGGGAGCCGCGGCGCGATACGGCGACTGAATGACGTCGCGCGGCACGAGCTCGAGCAGCTCCTCCTCACTTGCGGGACCCATGAGAAGCACCGGCTTCCGTACACCGGCGCGCCGCAAGGTCAACGCTTCCTCGGGACGCACGACCGCGAGCATCTGCACTTCAGGCAGGCGTTCGAACAGCGGGCCGGCGGTCTCGAGGCCGAGTCCGTAGGCGTTGTTCTTGGCGACCGCGATTATCGCGTTGCCCCCGGCCAGGCGGGACGCGGTGCGGGCATTGTGCGCGAGCGCGGCGGCGTCGATCTCGAGCCACGGATCGAAGTTCGCGGACGCCACTCGCGGAGCCAGCGGACTTGGGCGGGCGGCGCCTACAAGGAATGGGCCCACGGCGGCGGCCGCGGTGCTCGCGACGAATGCGCGACGACTCGGCATGGATGACCCCTTTTGCGGCTTCCTATTGCGCGCTCAGCGCCTTCTCGAGGAACGCGGAGAACTCGCGGGAGTCTCGCGTCATTCCGAGGAACGTGGCGATGGCAGCGCCCTCCTGGTCCAGGACAACGTAATAAGGTAGTGCAACGGAACCGAAGCGCTCGAGCTGGAAGCGCTGCTGCGAAACGTATGGCTCGCCAAGGCCATCGGTAAACAGTCGGACACGCACGTAGCGCTTCAGAAGCCCACGCACCTCATCACGCGGGAACATGTTGGCTTCCATCCAGCGACAGTTCGTACACGTGTAGCCCGTGAAGTCGACAAGAACGGGCTTGCGTTCCGCGGCCGCGACGGTCAAGGCGCCCGAGTAGTCGTTGTGCATCCAGGGCAGCTCACCGGCGATGCGCGCGTGCGCGCCAGGCACAACGCCTGCCCCGCGAGGCGGC
Source organism: Gemmatimonadaceae bacterium (assembly GCA_040902075.1). Lineage (GTDB taxonomy): Bacteria > Gemmatimonadota > Gemmatimonadetes > Gemmatimonadales > Gemmatimonadaceae > DASPMP01. Next base: position 18,724 of record JBBDXZ010000064.1, on the reverse strand, counting down.
GGTAGATACGCCTCGAGCTCTCCAAGGCGTTTGCCGCGGACGCCGGAGAAGAGCCAGACGGCGACGAACGCCGCCGCTCCTGCCCCGATCAGACGTGCAACGCTCGGACGCCCGACGCGGGAGATGCTCAGGAATACCGCTGCGATTGCGACGGCGCCGACGACCCAGAGAGAGATCACGACCTCGCGCGTCAGCACCCCGATGCCCAAAACCAGATCCACGTTCGAGAGGAACTTGACGGCCAGCGCGAGCTCGACGATGCCAAACGTCCATTTGAGCACGGACATCCACGGTCCGGAGCGTGGCAGTCGTTGCACCGCCGCTGGCGCGAGTGCCAGCAGAAAGAATGGGAGCGCGAACGCGGCACCGTACGCTGCGAGCCCGAGCAGCGGCCAGCGCCACGTTCCCTGGGTCGCAAGGACGAGCAGCGTCCCGACGAACGGCACAGTGCACGTGAACGAGGTGATGGCGAACGCGCCACCCATCAGCAGCGCGCCCGCGGCATGACGCTGTCCGCCGTCGCCGGCGCGCGTGATCGCCGACAGCATGCGCTGCGGCAGGGTGATCTCGAAAACGCCCATGAGGTTAAGCGCGAACGCGATGAACAGCGCCGCAATGACGAGATTGAGCCACGGGCTCGCGGCGAGACGCACGATGCCGCCCGCGCCGAAGAATGTGCTCACCGCAAATCCCAACCCGGTGAAGGCGACCACGATTCCGGCGGCGTGCGCGAAAGCGGCGACCGATCGCGATCGCTGATTCTCGGACGCTCCCCGACCAAAGTATCCGACCGTGATCGGAATCATCGGGAGGATGCACGGCGTCAGCAGCGACAGCAGCCCCATCGTGAGCGCGAGCCAGAGAAAGCGGGCAAGCGACGCGAGGTCGGTCGGGGCAACGATGTCCGATCGACGCGGCGTGCTGACCGCAGCGGTAGTTGGCGGCGGAGGTGGCGGCTCCTCAGCGATTGTCGCGACGGATGCCGCGGTCGGGGCGACAACGTTCACGGCTACCGTCAGCGTGTCCGTGCGCGGTGGGAGACAATAGCGATCCGTGCACGTCTGGAACTGCACGAGAACGGGAAGCTTCCGTTTTCCGGCCGGTATGCCGGCTCGGACGCGCACGGGAATGACGAAGCGAACCGCGTCCGTGTAGATGTGCGTGAAAATGTTGAAGTTGCGGTCGGGATACTCTTCAGGCGTTGGAGCCGAGATGGGACCGGATATCACGAACGCCGAGCTATCGCCGAGCGTGATGCTCGTGGCGATCGGGCCGCCGACTTGGGGCGTCAGCGAATAGAGCTTCCATCCCGTGTCGATTCGAGCGGCGACTGGAATTCGGAACCGCGCCTCGGCCGCCACGCTGATGGGCTGACGCGGTTGCTCGAGAGACCAAGTGACCGGTCTCTCCTGGGCTGCCGCGCCAGACGCGGCCAGGAGCAAGGCCGCCAGCTGACCTAGTCGCGCCCGCACCTTCGCTCGCCCGACGCTGCCGCCATCTACCCCACTCCGTTCGCGCCTACACATACTATATAGTGCTGCCACCGGCGCGAAGCGCCGCCGAGAACCATCAGTGTAACCGATCCGGAGGATGCGTAAATGCTTCGTGGCCCGCAACGACTCCTGCTGCCGCTTTGCGCGGCCGCGCTCCTCACCCTGCTCGCGGCGCCGGCCGATCATCGCGCCGAAGCGCGCGCGACGTCGGCGCTGGCGTCCATAGACTCGACGCTGCTCAAATCGTATCGCTGGCGTGCCATCGGCCCGGACCGCGGCGGACGCTCGATCGCCGTGAGCGGCGTGCGCGGCCGGCCGAAGGAAGCATACTTCGGCGCGACCGGCGGCGGGCTCTGGAAGACGATGGACGGTGGCAACACCTGGGCGCCGATCACTGACGGGCAGATTCGGAGCGCATCGGTCGGCGCGGTCGCGGTCAGCGAGACGAATCCCGACATCGTGTACATCGGGATGGGCGAGACGTGCATCCGCGGCAACATCATGGCGGGTGACGGCGTCTATAAATCCACCGATGCGGGCAAGTCGTGGACGAACGTGGGCTTCGCGTCGTCGGAAAATATCTCGAAGATCCGTATCCACCCCACGAACCCCGAGATCGTGTTCGTCGCGGCGTTCGGCAAGCACAGCGCCCCGAATCCGGATCGTGGCGTTTACAAGAGCACCGATGGCGGAAGGAGCTGGAGAAAGGTCTTGTTCCGGGACGACAAAACCGGCGCCATCGATCTCTCGATCGATCGTACCAACCCGAACGTCATGTACGCGGCCATGTGGGAAGCGTTCCGCAAGGAATACACGATGTCGAGTGGCGGACCGGGATCGGGATTGTTCAAGTCCACCGACGGCGGCGAAACGTGGACGGAGATCACGCGGAATCCGGGACTACCTTCGGGCGTCGTGGGGCGCATCGGCGTGGCCGTGAGTGGCGCGGACCCCAATCGCGTCTACGCGCTCGTCGAGAACGAGAACGGCGGACTGTTTCGTTCGGACGACGCGGGCGCAACGTGGACGGTCGTGAATCAAAACCGCGGCATGCGCCAGCGCGCCTTCTACTACACGCATGTCTTCGCCGATCCCAAGAACGCCGACGTCGTCTACGTGCAGAACACGGCGCTCTTCCGGTCGGAGGATGGCGGCAAGACCACTCGCAACCTCGGCGGCACACACGGCGACCATCACGACTTCTGGATCGATCCGGATGACCCGACGCACATCATCGATGGCAACGATGGCGGCGGCGCGGTGTCGACCACGACGGGCGCGCCCTGGAGCGCTCAGGATTTTCCGACGGCGCAATGGTATCACGTGATCACGACGAAGCATCTGCCCTATCACGTCTGCGGCGCGCAGCAGGACAACTCGACCCTGTGCGTGCCGAGCAATTTCGGACTCGGGGGCGGAGGATTTGGCGGGGGTGGCGGTGGCGGTGGAGGCGGCGCGGGTGCGCAACTTCCTCCAGGCGTCGTAGCTGAGCCGACGCGCGGCGCGATGGCCGTGTCGTACGTAGCCGGTGGCGGCGAGCCCGGATACATCGCCCCAGACCCCAAGGACCCCGACATCTTCTACTCGGGCACCAACAACGGCGGGTTCCTCGAGCGCTTCAACCGGCGCACGGGCCATCGCCGCGAGGTGAACCCATATCCATGGCATTATTCGGGAGAACCGGCGCGCGAGATTCCGGAGCGCTGGCAGTGGACGTACCCGATCATCTTCTCGCCAGTCAACCCGAACGTGCTGTACACGTCGTCGCAGCGGCTCTGGAGGACGACCAACGGCGGCCAGAGCTGGACGGCGATCTCCGGCGACCTCACGCGACACGATCCGAAAACCATGGGTCACTCGGGCGGCCCGATCACCGGCGACATGAACGGCCCTGAGATCTACGGCGTGATCTTCTCGATCGGGCTGTCGAAGCGTGACGTCAACGTCATCTGGACCGGCTCGGACGACGGACTCGTCCATGTCACCCGGAACGGCGGCACGACCTGGACGAACGTCACGCCCAGCGGCATGCCGGAGTTCGGCCGGGTGAGCCAGATCGACGCGTCGGCCTTCGATCTCGGCACCGCGTACATCTCCGTGCGCCGCCCGCTCCTCGACGACAAGTCGCCGTACATCTTCCGCACGCGCGACTTCGGCCGGACTTGGACGAAGATCGTGAACGGCATTCGATCGGACGACTGGATTCACGCCGTGAGGGAAGACCCCACTCGGAGAGGCTTGCTCTATGCCGCTTCGCAGCATGGCGTTTACATCTCCTATGACGACGGCGCGAACTGGGAATCGCTCTCGCTCAACCTCCCCGACGTTCCGGTGTCCGATCTCATCGTGGAAGCGAACGATCTCGTGATCGGGACCCACGGCCGCGGCTTCTACGTGCTCGACAACATCGGGCCGCTGCGCGAGCATGGCCCGGCGGTCGTCGCCGCGGCCGACGCGTGGCTCTACACGCCCCCCACCGCGATCCGCAGTACCACCGGTGTGCCGATCACGTATTGGCTCAAGAAGCCAGCGGAACGAGTGCGGTTGGACGTGCTCGACAGCGCGGGAAGGGTCGTGCGCTCATACGTGAACGACACGACGCGTCGAGCCCCGGGGACCGTTGCCGGTGGCGGGGGCGGCGGGGGAGGTGGCGGCGGACCATTCGCGCCCACAGCCGCGGGAATCAATCGTCTAGTCTGGGATGTGAGATACACCAGTGCCACGACCTTCCCCGGAATGATTCTCTGGGGCGCAAGCACCGCCGGGCCGGCCGCACCACCGGGCCGCTACAGGGTGCGTCTCATCGCGGACGGCCGCGCCCAGTCCAAGCCTGTCGCCGTGAGAAGAAACCCACGGTTCACCGACGTGACGGACGCCGACCTCCGCGCGCAATTCGCGCTCGCCCTCCGAATCCGCGACAAAGTGAGCGAGGCGAACGAAGCCGTGATCCAGGCACGCGGCATCAAGCGCGAAGCGGCGGATCGGATGTCGAAGAATGCCGACGCAAGACTCAAAGACACGGGCAACAAGCTGACCGCGAACCTGAGCGACGTCGAAGACGACATCTATCAGGTGAAGAATCAGAGCGGCCAGGATCCGCTCAACTTCCCGATCAAGATCAATAACCGGCTCGCCAACCTGCTCCGGGTCGTGAACTCGGGCGACGGGCGTCCGATCGCCAACGCGCCTGTTCTGTTCGCGGAATACAGCAAACAACTCGGCGTCCAGACCGGCCGTCTGCAAACCGTGCTCACCACTGATCTCGTCGCGTTCAACAACGAGGTGAAACGGCTCGGCATGGACCCGATCAACCCGAAGTGTCCGGGCAAGCAGGTGTGCGGAGTCGTGCCGTAATGCCAGGGCGGAGGTGGTCATCCCGAGCGCAGCGAGGGATCTGCACTTTGGTCGTCGTCTGCGCGGCACTGCTTGCCAGTGGCTGCGCGGCGCGCGCCAAAGCCGGTCCAACCGGGACAACGGTGCAGTACCGCTCGCCCGCGGGCGTCGAGTATCTCTCCCAGCTCGATACGGGCGC
>JBBDXZ010000064.1:0-13689 GCA_040902075.1 Gemmatimonadaceae bacterium | reverse complement strand
CCTCCGAACCGCGCAACGTTGACCGCCTCATCCAGCTCGGTGTGGCGCAATCCGGCGCGCGTCAGTTTCGCGAAGCCATCCAGACCTTCACACGCGGAGTGGTGATCGCGCCCAACAATGCGATGCTGTATCGCTGGCGTGGACATCGCTACCTCTCGGTCCGCGAGCTCGACCGCGCCATGTCGGACCTGACGCGCGGCTTCCAGCTCGACAGCACGAACCACGGGGTTCTCTACCATCTCGGCATCGTGCGATTCGCGCGCGGAGATTTTCCCGGTGCCGCGGACGCCTTTGCCCGCGCGCAGCCACGCGCACCCGACGCGGGCGAGTTGGCCGGGGCGACCGACTGGCGCTGGATGTCGCTCATGCGCGCCGGCAAATCGGCCGAAGCGCGTGCAATGCTCGACCGACGACCCGACTCGCTTCCCGTGGCAAATGCGTACACGCGACGGCTGAAGCTGTACCGCGGGGAGATCGGCCCCGACTCTGTCTTCACACCAGCGGACACGGGGGACGTCCAGGTCGCGACCCTGAGCTATGGAATAGGCAACTGGTACCTGGTCCGCGGCGACACCACGCGCGCGCGGCAGTGGTTCGATCGCTCGATCCGCTCCGGCGGGTGGCCGGCGTTCGGGTTCATCATTTCGGAAATCGAGTTGCGCCGGTTGCGATAGTCCTGGCGTAAAGGAGGAGTCACATGCGTCGTCGCGAATTTCTGGTTTCACTTGGCGTGGCCGCGGTTGCCCCGCAGCTCGGCTGCGCCTCCGGTGGCCGTGCTGGCGCCGCGCCGCGCCGGTTGAAGCGCGTGGGCATTCAGCTCTACACATTGCGTGACGACGCGCGACGCGACCTCGAGCGAACGCTCGCGGACATCGCCGCGGCGGGCTATCACGACGTCGAGCTGCTCGGCTCGATGCAGAACTTTGGGATGCCGCCAGCGCGTCTTCGCGAGATCCTCGACCGAAACAATCTTCGCGCGCCGTCCACGCACGTGGGTGGTGGCGCGCTCGACGATCTGGACCGGCAGCTCGACGACGCCTTGACGCTCGGTCATCAGTATCTCATCGTCGCCAGCTTGCCGATTGCCGGCCGGCCCACCCTCGATGACTATCGCCGCTGGGCAGATCGGTTGAACGAATCGGGACGACGCGCGCTCGCGCGGGGCATGTGGGTTGGATTCCACAACCACGCCGGCGACTTCACGCCGATCGACGGCGCGGTCCCCTACGACCTGCTCATCGAGCGCACCGATCCCGCGGTCGTGCGGCACCAGCTCGACACCGGCAACCTCGCCATGGCCGGTCGCGATCCCCACGAGTACCTGCGACGCTTCGGCGCGCGGTACTGGTCGTTCCACATCAAAGACGTCCCTCGCCTCGGCGCCACCAGCGACACTGAGCTCGGCAAGGGGATCATCGACTTCCGGCGGCTGCTCTCCAGCATCGATCGCATCGACGAGAAGCACATGTTCGTCGAGCAGGAGACGTATCCCGGCGCGCCACTCGAGAGCGTGCGCCGGAACTACGCCTACATCTCAACGTTGGAGTTCTGACCCTCCGTCCCGATTTACGGGAGCTTGCGCTTGCCCCAGTTCGGCGGCGTCGGCTCCTTCATCATGCGGTCGCTCGGGTTCTCCCTCAGGAGACGCATCGCTTCCTGCACGGCGCGCTCGAGCTGCGGATCGCGGCCGGCGATCATCTCCTTCGGATAGTTCTCCACCTCGACGTCGGGCGCGACGCCAACGTTCTCCACGGCGAAGTTGCCGTCCCGATCGATGAAGCCGAAGCGCGGAGCGATCATCGAGCCGCCATCGACGAACGGCGGCGTGTCGCTGGTGGCGACGAGCCCGCCCCACGTGCGCGTGCCGACCAGCGGTCCGATCTTCCGATACTTGAACATGAACGGCATGAGATCGCCGCCGGAGCCCGCCATTTCATTGATGATCATCACCTTCGGGCCCCAAATGCCAGACGCCGGGCTGGTGAACGGCACCCGATCGCCCGCGGGGTTGTTGAAGTAGCCGTCGAACTTGCGGCCGAGGATGTCCACGATGTAGTCCGCGGCAGATCCGCCACCGTTGTAACGCTCGTCGATCACCGCGCCTTTCTTGTCCTGCTGCGCGAAGTAGTACCGGTTGAAGCTCGTGTATCCCGGCTGCCCGGTGTTGGGGATGTAGACGTACGCGAGCTGGCCGTTGGAGAGCGAGTCCACGATCCGGCGGTTTTTTTCGACCCACGCGCGCGTGCGTAATCCTTGCTCGTTCGCGATCGGTATCACGGTCACGTTGCGGGCACCGTCCATGACCGGGCGGCTGTTGACCGCGATCACCGTCTGCCGGTTCGCGGTGCCGTCGAGTAGACGATAGATGTTGTCCGGCGCACGCAGCTCGATCCCATTGATCGCAACGATGTAGTCGCCGGCGCTCACGTTCACCCCCGGCGTGGCTAGCGGCGCACGGAGCTCGGGATTCCAGCTCTCGGCGTGAAAGATGCGCTCGATCCGGTACCGGCCGTTGTCGATCGTGAAATCGGCGCCAAGCAGCCCGGCGAGTGACTGTGGGACGTTCGGCATCTCACCGCCACGCACGTACGAGTGCCCGATGGCCAGCTCCGAGCCCATGTTGTCCATCACGTAATTCAAGTCAGCTCGATGCATTACCCAGGGTAGCAGGGGCTCGTACATTTTTTTGGCGGCCGGCCAGTCGGTGCCGTGCAGATTTCGCACGTAGAAGTTGTTGCGCTGGTTGCGCCAGCCTTCGTCGAAGATCTGCTTGAACTCCGCTTTCGGGTTGACGTACGCACGCAGTTGCGTGTTGAGCCGCCCCGATCCCGCTTGCGGCACGCCACGATCCGCGTCCACGAGGAAGAGCGAGGGCGCGGCTCCACCAGCTCCCCCACCACCGCCGCCGAAGCCGCCACCGCCAGCTGTGCGATAGAGAAGCTTCCGCCCGTCGGCGCTGACGACGTACTGGGCGACGCCCTGCGCGAACGCCTGCGCGCGCCGCGTGGACAGTTGGTAACGATGCAGAACTCCGCCGCCACCACCGCCGCCGGCCGCCCCACCTCCCGTGCCCGTCGAGGGAACCGGTTCGACGAAGAAGACGGTGCCCGCGGGTCCGGCGCGAAGCTGTGAGTAGTCGCGCAGCGTCACCCCTTGCACCGCGACGATGCGTTGCTGGATGCCGTCAAAATCGATCCGCACGGGACCGGAGAATCGCGGCGTGGGGATGCGGGCAGAATCGCCCGCGGCGCGCGTCGTGTCGCGCGTTCCGCGTGCCGCGGACGAATCGGGACGCGGCGGAAAGTCGCGACCCGGCTCACGCGGAGCGCCGCCGGCGCGCGCGGCTTCCTCGTCGCTTTCAGGGAGCAGCGGCGACGGCTCGGATTTCGACAGCACCATCAGGTACAGGCCGCGGGTCGTGGCGCGCTCGTACGCCGACATGTCGAGCACGGACGAGTTGAGTCCGTAATTCGTCGACGCCATGAACCAGAGATACTTGCCGTTCGCGTCCCACGCGGGGATCGTCACGTCGGCAAGGCCGTCGGTGACCTGCTTCTTCTCGCCGGTCTCCGCGTCGTACATGAACATGGCGCGGAAGAGCGAGGGCAGATGCTTGGGGTACGCGATCCACCGCGAGTCGGGGCTCCAGACGGGGACGATCGTCCGATCGGCGTGGTAGAACGGATCCGCGTCGGCGACCGTCGCCTTGCCGGTCCCGACGTCCACTACCCAGAGCCGAAAGTGTGAATCCTGGAACGCGATCCGCCGGCCGTTCGGCGACCACGCCGGTTGAAAGAAATGGCTGGGCTCCGGAATTACGATCTCGCGCGGCGGCGTGAGCGCGTCCTGCGGCGCGATGTACAACCGGTATTCGCCTGATTTGTCGCTGAAGTAGGAGACGAACCGCCCGTCGGGAGACCACGCCGGCCAGCGCTCGGCCGACGCGCTCGAGTTCGTGAGATTGCGGACGTCGCCCTTCTCCGCCGGGATCGTAAAGATCTCGCCGCGGGCTTCGACGGCGGCCCGCCTTCCGGTCGCCGAGAGCGCGAGGTTGGTCATGCGATTCGAGACGTCCTTCCACTGGGGCATCATCCAGGGGAAATCACCGGCCGCCGTGAAGCGAAGCTGCCGCGCGCGTCCCGTGGCGGGGTCGAGCTCGTGGATATAGCCGGCCTGCTCGAAGACGAGGACGTTGGGCCCAGCGTCGAGCGACTTCACGTCGAAGTCCGTGAACTTCGTGAGCTGGCGCAAGTTTTTTGTTTGCGGGTCGAATCCCCACACGTTGGACACACCATCGCGGTCGGAGAGGAAGTAGACAGTGTTACCGACCCAGGCCGGGTCCATCTCTTTCGAGTCGGTCCACGGGGTCGTGATGACCTCGTGCGTCCTGAGGTCCATGATCCAGATCGGTTTGTTCTGCCCGCCGCGATAGTTGCGACGCTCCTCGTCCCAGGAGCTGGGCATCCGGTACGCGACGCGACGGCCGTCCGGAGAAATCTTTCCCTGAAACGCGCGCGGCATCGGCATGGGTGCTTCGATCCCACCCGCCGCCGGCACGGTCCAGAATCTCGGCGCCGCACTCGGCGCCGAAGTCGCGCGGCCGGACGCGAACGCGATATTGCGGCCGTCCGGCGTCCAACCCTGCACCTGGTCCGCGGACGCATGCCACGTCAGCCGCTTCGGCTCGCCGCCGCGCGCGGGCACGACGTAGACGTCGGTATTGCCGTCGTACTGTCCGCTGAATGCGACCAGCTGTCCGTCGGGCGATAGTTGTGGATTCGACGCCTCGCCCGGAAAGCTCGTCAGCCGGCGGGCGTCGCCACCCGCGCGCTCCGCGATCCAGATGTTGCCCGCATAGGCAAACGCGACATGCGTCGCGCTGATCGAGGGCGTTCGGAGCAGTCGTGTGCCGGCGGCGTCGGGATCGTTCGTCGCGACGCTGCCATCCGACACGGAACGAACGGGCCCTTGGCCGCGCGCGGTTGGGGAAAGGGACATGACGAGGGTGAGCCCAACGGGCAGGAATCGCAGAGCGGTACGCATCGTGGACAGGGTAAAGGGAAGTTCTGATAACTTCGCGCCGGGGGCATGAGGCGGCTAGCCCGTCCGAATCGTATTATGGAGCATGAGCCAGCAGACGCCCGTGGTGGACCCTCTGTTCCTCGCCTTCCAATTGGCGCTGGCTGGTCGGTATTCGATTGACCGCGAGCTCGGGCGTGGCGGCATGGGGATCGTTTATCTCGCGCACGAAGTGCATCTCGACCGGCTGGTCGCGATCAAGCTCTTACCACCGGAGCGAGCACGCCAACCCGGGCTGCGCGAGCGCTTTTTGCGCGAGGCGCGGTTGGCGGCGAAGCTTTCGCACCCAAACATCATTCCGATTCACGCCGTCGCCGAGATCGGCGAGTTCGTCTTCTATGTCATGGCCTTTGTGGACGGCGAAACGCTCGCGAACCGCGTGCGCACGCGCGGTCCGCTGTCCAGCTCAGAAGGCGCGCGCGTGCTGCGTGAGGTGGCATGGGCGCTGGCGTACGCGCACGGGCAGGGGCTCGTGCATCGCGACGTAAAGCCGGACAACATCCTGCTGGAAGGAGTGGCGGGACGCGTGCTCGTCGCGGACTTCGGCATCGCGGCTGTCGCGGGGGTGACCTCCAGCGACGGGGTCTCGGGTACACCGGAGTTCATGAGCCCCGAGCAGGCGCTTGGCGGCGATATCGATGCGCGCTCCGATCTGTACGGACTTGGCGCGACGGCGTATTACGCCTTTTCAGGGCGCGTCCCGTTCGAAGGAAAGAGCGTGACCGAGATTCTCGCCAAGCAGGTCACCGAGGCGCCCCCGCCGCTTGCATCTCTCGGTCTGACGGTGCCGCGCAAGTTGGCGTCGATCATCGATCGTTGTCTGGCCAAGGATCCTCAGCACCGACCGGCGAGCGCCCAGGCGCTGGCCGAGCAACTAGGCGTCGCACTACAGCAGCGCCGCGAGCTTCCCGCCGCACTCCGGGCCTTTGTGAAGCGCCATGGACGATTGAATGGCGGCGGTACGCTGATCGTTGGATTCTTGTTGCTGCCCGCATCGATCAGCGTTTCGTCGTGGTTCGGGGGCGCCGCCGGATTCACCACGTTCCTGCTTGGCGCCACTGTGGCGCCGCTCGGGTATCTGGTCCTGGCGGCTCGGCGGTTGGCGCGCGTCGGGTTCAACCACCGCGATCTCGGCCCGGCGTTCAAGGAAGAGATCGAGCAAGCGAAAGAGGAGCTTGCGGTCGTACAGAGCAGCGGCTCCTTGGCCGCGGAAAGCTGGGTTGAAAGTGGCGCCAAGGTATTCGGAGCGCTGTTCGTGGGATCGTTGGCCTTGCGGACCTTCGGCTTTTTCCTGTTCGGGAAACTCTCAGGTTCGTTCTACAATCGGGTCGACACCACGATGCTCTTTTCGCTCACGGCCACCATTTTTCTCACGCTCGGTGCACTCGCGCTGAGGCAGCGCCATCGCGACGTGGATACCGACATGTGGGCCAAGCTCTGGATGGGACGCATCGGGAAATTTGCGTTCTCGCTTGCCGGCAAGCTCACGGGCCGGGACGAACGTCAATCCGTGATGACGCATCGCGCCACGGAGCTTTCGCTGGGAATGGCCGCCGAGCAGCTGTATGAAAGTCTGCCCAAGGAAACGCGGATCGCGCTTGGCGACATGCCGGCGGTACTTCGACGTCTTCAGGAGGACGCTCAAGCCCTTCGCAAGCGACACGACGAGCTGCAGGAGGCCATCGGCGATGCCGGCGACTCAGCGGCTCCGCAGTACGCTGAGATCCGTGAGCTGCGTGACGCCATCCATGGTAAGCTCGGCGAAACCGTCGGCGCGCTCGAGACGATCCGTCTCAACCTTCTCCGTCTGCACGCGGGCTCGGCCACGGTCGAAGGGTTGACCACGCACCTCGGCGTTGCCGCGGAAGTGTCAGAGGCCGTCGAGCGCCTCATCGCCGCGCACGAGGAGATGGAACGCGGACTCAAGTTCCCTCGCGACATCGCGCCGTCCCCGATCTAGCCGACTCTCCTCTTGACTTCCGACACGAGTTCACGCACTCTTGTCGGAACCCTACAGGAAGCCAGGATGAGCGACGATTCGCTGGAACCCAGCGACGTGCTTCGAGGAACGCTCGATCTGCTGGTGCTGAAGACGCTCACGCTCGAGCCGATGCACGGCTGGGGGATCAGCCAGCGCATCCAGCAGATGTCCCGCAGCGTGTTGGATGTGAACCAGGGCTCGCTCTACCCCGCCCTCCAGCGGCTGGAGCAGAAGGAATGGATCGACAGCGAGTGGCGCACGAGTGACAACAACCGGCGCGCCAAGTACTACCGGCTGACGGCCAGGGGCCGGCGCGCGCTCGGTGCGGAGACCGAATCGTGGCGGCGCTACGTCGTCGCGGTGGAAGACATTCTCGCGACGACCTGAGGAGAGGGCGCCATGCTGAAGCACCTGCGCATGCGGCTGCGCGCGCTCGTCGATCGCGCCGGCGCCGAAGCGGACTTGAACGACGAGCTCCGCTTCCACATCGAGCAGCAGACGCTGCTCTACCTGCGCGAGGGAATGTCACGCCAGGAGGCCGAGCGAAAGGCACGGTTGGCGTTCGGCAGCGTCGAGAACACCAAAGAGACCTATCGCGACGAGCGCGGGACGCGGGGGCTCGAGGATCTCGCCGGCGATATCCGGTACGCCGTACGCACGCTCTGGCGCGATCGCGCGCTCGCCGTCGCCGGTATCGCCACACTTGCGCTGGGCATCGGCGCCACCACCGCCGTCTTCTCCGCGGTAAACGCCGTCATGCTACGCGACCTTCCCTTCCGCGAGCCTGAAAGACTCGTGGAGGTTTGGGAGGAAAACGTCGATCGCGGCTGGTACAAGAACGTCGTCGCTCCGGCGAATTATCTGGATTGGCGCGAGCGCGCGCGGGCCTTCGAGGGAATGGCGGGCTACACCGATTACCAAACGACGGTCACGCTGATCGGCCAGGGCCAGCCGCAGCTCCTCGCAGCGTCGTATGTCACCGGAAATTTTCTTCCGGTCCTCGGAGTGACGCCGCGGCTGGGACGGTCGTTCGAGGCCAGCGATGACTGGGACAACGGCCAGCGCCCGGCCATCATCAGCAGCCGGTTATGGCGGACGCAGTTCAGCGCGGATTCCGCCATCATCGGCAAGCCGCTGTCGGTTGGAACGAGGCGGCCCTGGCAAATCGTGGGCGTCATGCCCGAGGAGTTCGCGTTTCCCTCCCCAACCACCGACGTGTGGCTGCCGATGCTCTGGCCCCCCGGCGACCGAACCCAGGTGTATTTCCGGCGTGCACATTGGATGCGGGTGGTGGCACGCCTGAAGCCGGGAGTCTCGGAAGAGGCCGCGAACGCGTCGCTGCAAACAGTCGTGAAGCAGTTGGAGAAGGAATACCCCGCGACGAATACGCGCATGGGTGCCGGCATCACATCCTTGCACGAGTGGATCGTCGGCAACACGAAGCGCCCCCTCGTCGTTTTCCTCGCCGCCGCCGGTGTGCTCCTGCTGATCGCCTGCGCCAACGTCGGCAACCTGCTGCTCGTGCACGCACTCGGGCGCGCCCGTGATGTGTCACTGCGCTTCGCGCTCGGCGCCACTCGGCGGCGTGTCGCCCGACAAGCCGTGACCGAAAGCCTGGTGCTCTCGACACTCGGTGGTCTGGCCGGCTTCGCGATCGGCTGGGCGGGCGCGCGCGGCCTGCTCGCCATGCAGCCGGCGGGGATGCTCCCGGTCACGGAGATCGCGGTCGACTATCGCGTGCTGTTGTTCGCCGTCGCCCTCACGACAGCGAGTGGCCTGCTGTTCGGAATGGCGCCCGCGTTGATCGCCACGCGGCAGTCGCCGGCCGACGCGCTGAACAGCAGCAGCCGCACCGTCACGGGCGGCCGCGCGCGCCGTTGGGGACGCCACCTGGTCGTCGTCGAAGTGGCGCTCGCGGTCATGCTGACGATCGGCGCGGGTCTGCTCCTGCGCAGCTACGATCGGCTGGCGCGCGTGGCACCGGGGTTCGATCCCAACGGCGTGCTCACCGTTACGATGGGCGTTCCGGGGTTTCGCTACGATTCCGCGCACAAAGTGGTCTCGTTCTACTCGACGCTCCTCGATCGCGTCCAGAAGCTACCTGGCGTGGAGCGCGTCGCGGCGGTACGCCAGCTCCCAGTTACGGTGGCATCTTGGTCGAGCAACTTTGGGATTGCTGGCCGCCCGCCGATGGCGCAGAGCGCCGACATACTACACCGGGAGGTTCTCGGCGACTATTTCCGCGTGATGCGTGTGCCGCTGTTGAGCGGTCGAACTTTCACGACGGCCGATCGGCCGGACGCCCCGCTCGTGGTGCTCATCAACGAAGTCCTGGCCAGACAGTACTTTCCGAACGAAGATCCCATCGGACAGCGGATTACCTTCGATCGCGTGCCCGATTCGACGTCGGTGTGGCGCACGATCGTTGGCATCGTCGGAAACGAGCGCCAGGCGAGCCTCACGCAACCGCCGCGTCACGAGATCTTCGCGCCGTTCGTGCAGGACCCGACTCGCGGGATGTCCCTCGTCGTGCGCATGCAGCCTGGCCGAGATCCGCTCTCTCTGGCGGCGCCGGTGCGCCGTGAGGTACGCGCGCTCGATTCGCTCCTGGCGATCACGCACATCCGGCCGATGACCCAGGTGCACGCGAACGCGATGTCGCGCGAGCGGTTCACGAGCACCCTGGTACTGGTATTCGCGTTGACCGGGGTCGCGCTGGCGCTCGTAGGCGTATTCGGAGTGTTGGCGCAACTGGTTCAATCGCGTTGGCGGGAAATGGGTATCCGCCTGGCTCTTGGTGCCCAGCGATCGCAGGTGCGCTGGCTCGTCATGCGTCACGGCGTCGGTCTTCTGGCTGTCGGGATCACCGTGGGGCTACTCGTGGCCGTCGCGGCGACGCGCGTCCTGACCACGTTGCTGTACGAGATCAGTCCAACCGACGCGCTGACCTATGCGGTGGTGGCGCTGCTCATCGTCGGTGTCGGAATGCTGGCCGCGTGGATACCAGCGTGGAAGGCGAGCGCCGCCAATCCGGCGAACACATTGCGAGCGGAATAACGAGCTCGCCGAGAAGCGGCCTGGCAATTCGAGCGTATTCGTGCGAGAGTAACGGCTGACTCTCACATCAGCCGCACTATGCGTTCACGCGCCGCTCTGCTTCTCGTCGCGCTCCCCGCGATAGCCTTCGCCTTTACGACGATCGAGCCGGATGTCTTCGACGAGCTCGCCAAGTCGTCGCTGTCCAGGATCGACGGCCGGATCCCGCTGCGTGGCCTCCGCGACAGCGTGGAGGTCATCCGCGACCGGTGGGGCGTCCCACACATCTATGCGCGCAACATCGACGACCTGTTCTTCGCGCAGGGGTTCGTGCAAGCGCAGGACCGCCTCTGGCAGATGGAGATGTACCGCCGCACGTACGAGGGAACGCTCTCGGAGATCATGGGGCCAGCCTATGTGCGGCACGATCAGCTCGTTCGGCTGCTCAAGTATCGCGGCCCCTTCGACGACCGGGAGTGGAAGAGCTATCACCCCGAAGGCCGCCGACTCTTTGACGCCTTCGCCAGCGGCGTGAACGCATTCATCGCGCAGGCGGGCGACCAGCTGCCCGTCGAGTTCCGCCTCACTGGGATTCGCCCGCACCTGTGGACGCCGGAAATCGCCCTGCTGCGCACGCAGACGGCCATGCCGACACGCGACGCAGTCGAGGAGCTCCGGCTCGCGCGCGAGGTCGTCCGACTCGGCGCCGACTCGGCAAACAAAGCCGCGCGTCCGTCGCCGTATCGCGATCTCGTCGTGCCCGATGGCGTGGATCTAACCATCATCGATTCGGTCGTCGCTGCCGCGTTGTCCGGAATACGAGGCGGTGTCGTGCGTCCGGAGTTGCTGCCGGCGTATCGCGCGCTCCCTGCGGGCACGTCGACCGAGAACCGCGGCGTCATGGAGTATTCACCGGGGAGCAACTACTGGGTGGTGAGCGGCAAGCTGACAGCGACCGGTCATGTGATCGTCGCGAACGATCCGCACCGCACCGTGTCGAATCCGTCCATCCGGTACATCGTCCATCTCAACGCGCCCGGTTGGAACGTGATCGGCGCCACCGAGCCGGTGCTTCCGGGTGTGATGATCGGCCATACGGAGCGAATCGGATGGGGACTCACGATCGTCGGGACCGACCAGTCGGACGTGTACGTCGAGGAGGTGAATCCGGCGAACCGGAACGAGGTTCGGTTTCGCGGTGCGTGGGAGCCGCTGCGCATCGTGCGGGACACGATTCGCGTCAAAGACACCCAGCCTGTGGTCGTGACGTACAAGTACTCGCGACATGGGCCGGTGTTCTACGAGGACACCGCGCGTCACAAGGCGTACGCGATTCGGTCGACGATGTACGAGCCGGGAAGCGCCGGTTATCTGAGCGCGCTGCGATACCATTCCCTGGCGAACTGCCGGCAGTTTCTCGACGCGCAGAAGTTCTATCTGGCGCCGACAGAGAACATGATCTGCGGGGATGGTGAGGGAAACTTCGCGTGGCAGGCGTCTGCCGCGTCCCCGAAACGCCCCAATTGGCACGGACGGCTTCCGGTTCCCGGCACCGGTGAGTACGAGTGGGACGGCCTGCGCACCGATCTGCCGCGCGAGCTCAATCCCGAGCGTGGCTGGATCGCGACCGCGAACCACGACATCCATCCGCCGGGCTACGATCCGCCGCTCTTCTTCAAGAACGGACCGCAGACCGCCCGGTACGATCGGGTGGCGGAGGTTCTGTCGAGCGGAAAGCAATTCACTCTCGCCGACATGGAGGCGCTGCAGCATGACGCGTTCTCCGCGCGTGCCGCGCAGGACGCGCTCCTGTTGAGAGGATGGACATCGGGTAGCCCCGACATCGAAGCTGGGCGCCGGGCACTCGCCGAGTGGAACGGACAGCATCGTCGCGAGAGCATGGCGGCGGCGCTCTATCGGTATGCCTCACGCGGAATTACAGACGGTGCGCGGACGTCCGCGGCCGGCGAGCAACGGCAGGCAATCCTCGAGCGCGCGATCGCGGCCGGCCTGGACTCGCTACGCGCCAATCAGGGGAGCGATCCCACGCAGTGGCGTTGGGGACGAATCAACAGGAGCCAGCTCCCCCATCCGTTCGTAAAGGCCTACGACGTTCCGCCGGTGGAACGGCATGGCGGAGCGGGGTTCGTCGCCGCGGTGGGCGCCACGTACCGGCAGATCATCGACATGAACGATCTCGACGCGTCGGTGGCGACCAATGTCCCCGGCCAGTCAGGGCAGCCGGGCAGTCCCTTTTACAAGAACCTCGTCGAGAGCTACGGACGCGGAGAGTACTTCCCTCTCGCGTTCTCGAGAACCGCCGTGGAAAAAGTCGCCGCGCACCGTCTCACGCTCGTGAAGGCGCGGCGATAGCGCGCGACTACCGGTCCCTCTTGAGCTCGACGACGATGACCTCGATGGGGTCCGAAGTATCGTTGACGTCGGCGTGAGTCTCACCCGGAGGATCGACCCCCAGCCAGTACGCCTTGCCTTTCTCCCAGTTGTAGGTGTGGACCACTTTCCCATCCTTGTCCACCACCTTGAGCTGGCCGTTCGTCAGCGCGATGAGCGCACCGATTACGGCAAGAATGCCCACCGCGGCTCGGCGCCCGAGAAGAAAATGACGGGCGAAAAAACGGACGCCTCGATACCATTTCGGTGACGGAGAACGTCATCCTGCCCGAGTTCGAGGAACGCCGGCGACTCGGACTCGGCCAGTTCCTCACCCGGGCCGACCTGGAGAAGGTCGAGGGCCAGCATCTTTCCGGCGTGCTGCGTCAGGTGCGCGGTCTCAACATCATCGCCGCGTCGAACTACGCCTGGATTCTCGGCGCGAGGGCTCCAGCGCAATTTGTCGGCTCTCAACGCCATCGATCCGCGCTTCAAGGGTCAGCATCCGTCAATCTGGTGTCCGCGGGACGAAGACAAACCGCTCCAGGCGTACGGCTATCGCTGCGGTTGCTACGCCAAGGTCTACCTCGACCGGCAGCTGATGAATCCGCAGACGCCGACCGAACCATTCGACGTCAACTCGATAGCCACCGCGATGATCGAGGCGGTCGAATGGTATGCTGGCCCGGCCCAGCTCCCGCCGGAACTCAACAAGCTCAACTCAGTCTGCGGCGTGCTCGTCATCCACACGCGGCGAAGCCGTTAGGCACCGCTGCCAGCGGAGTGTTGGAGTCGCCGCACGAAATTGACGAATCTCACTAAGGCCAGCGCGAAAATCGTGGGGCTAGGAATTTCAATCGCCGCCGTAGACGTATGCCGCCGTAGACGTATGCGGTGATGCGGTGCGCCGTGGAGGGTGGCAACCGATCCGCGGGGTGACGCGACGGTCCCGGCGAGGCGTCTCCGTGGCCCGCACGTCATTGAACCCTTGAACGCGGTCGGCGAACGTCCGTCAGGAGCGGGTCGGCGGCGTCCACGCAGCGCGGGGGACCGCGTTGCGCACGCCAGGAGGCCCCGACCATGACCGGGGAGCGTCCAGCGTGAACTCGCTGAGCGAACTCGCTGAGCGAACTCGCTGGCGGACTACGCTGACTGGGGTGCCGTGCGCATGTCGCGGCGGGCGGGCCCCTGGGTGGACGGCG
>JBBDXZ010000063.1:0-5439 GCA_040902075.1 Gemmatimonadaceae bacterium | reverse complement strand
CAGTCGATCGACGGCGCGCAGCTGATCACGTTCATGATCATCGTAATGCGCCTGTTGCCACCCCTCAAACAGCTCTCGCAAATGCCGACCACCGCTCAGCAGTCGCTCGCGGCGGCCGAACGCCTGTTTGGGGTGCTCGACCAAAGGACAGAAGAGCAGCTCGACCACGGCATCCGGACGGCGGACGGCTTCCACGACGGGATCGAATTCGACCACGTCACGTTTGCCTACGAGACGGACCCGGTGCTGCAGGACGTCTCGTTCCGCGCGCGGCGCGGGGACGTCGTCGCGCTCGTGGGACCCAGCGGAGCGGGGAAAACGACCCTCGTGGACCTCATTCCGCGATTCTACGAGCCCACCACCGGCCGCATTCTGCTGGACGGCGTCGATACGCGGGAGATCAACCTGGACTCGCTGCGTGCATTGACCGGCGTGGTCAGCCAGGACACCGTGCTCTTCAATGACACGGTGTCGCGCAACATCGCCTACGGCGCCGCGGGGTCAAAGTCGCGTGACGAGATTGTTCGGGCGGCGAGGGACGCCAATGCGCACGACTTCATCATGCAACTGCCTCAGGGCTATGACACGATCCTCGGTGAGCGCGGCACGCGGCTTTCCGGAGGCCAGCGGCAGCGCATCGCCATCGCTCGCGCATTGGTGACCGACCCGCCGGTTCTGATCCTCGACGAAGCGACCTCGGCTCTCGACACCGAATCGGAGCGTCTCGTGCAGGAGGCGATCGAGCGTCTGCTCGAAGGTCGCACGGTTTTTGTGATCGCCCATCGCCTCTCGACGGTTGCGCACGCGAACCTCATTCTCGTGCTCGAGCGCGGTCGCGTCGTGGAACGCGGTACGCACCACGAGCTCCTCAATCGCCAGGGTATGTACCACCGTCTACACTCGCTGCAATTCCGGTCCCCCCCTTCGACGCCGGCCGAACGGGCCCGGACACCCGCCTGACCATGCGCGTGCTCTTTCTGGTTTCGGAAGGCGCCTGGAGTGCCCAAGCCCGCGCCTTCGTGCTCGCCGGGCGCGGACTGGCCGCGCGGGGACACGACGTGATGGTCGCGTGCAAGTCGGATTGTCCGGTGCAGGTACGCGTCGCCGAGTCGCAGCTGCCGATAGTCGCCCTGGAGCCGGACGCGTCGGCGGCCGGCGACACGATGCAGTTGCGGCGCGTCCTTCAGGAAAAGGACGCGGACGTGGTCTTCGTGCACACCGAATCGGAGCTGCTCGTCGCCAGCTCCGCGGTGCGGCTCGGGCGGCGCGCGGGCGCCGTGATCCGTCGCATCCCGCCCTTCGACATCGTGAACCAGGGCCGCGGCGCGCGCTTCGCCACTCGTCTCGCGCCGACCGGCTTTCTGTTTTCCACCGAAGCCGACCGTCAGGCCGCCGACATCAGCCGCACTCGCGTCGCGTCAGGGGTTGCGCCGCTGAGCGTCGATCCCACCGATCATGAACGCGCCCGCGAAGTGACGAAGGCCTCGCTCGGCGCTCCGCCGAATGCGCGTCTCATCGTCTGCGTGCATGATGGCGGCGTCAAGCGGCGGGTCCTCACCGTTTTCCGGACCCTCGCGCTGCTCGCACCTCGGCATCCCGAGCTGCACCTCGCTGTGCTGGGTGCGGGCCGGATGGACGAGCTCCGCATGCATGGCGCGGCCCTCGGCATCAGCCCGATCATCACGTACCTCGGTCCTCGCGACGACGAGCTCTCCGTCATCCGCGCGGCCGACGTCGGCTGGATTGCTGCCGACGGGGACGCCGCGGCGTTGGCGGCGCTGGACTTCATGGCGTGTCACACGGCGGTGCTCGCCGAGCGCAGCCCGCTGACCGAGCACTATGTCGCGGACGGGATTGCCGGTGTCCTGCTCGCGGAAGGAGATCCGACGACCACGGCGTCATCGGTGGCCGCGTTCCTCGCGAAAGACGAGCAGCGCGTCGCCATGGGGAACGCGGGGCACGCGCGGCTGCAGCGCGAGTTCTCCTACGAGGCGATGATTCGTGGATTCGAGCAGGCGATTTCAAGCGCGATGGAACGGAGCGCGCAGCCCGTTTCATGACAGCGCCACCCTCGCTGGCGCACGCGGATCAGCCGCCTGATCCGGCCCCGCCGGCCCCGCCGGCCGCGCCGACACGCGCGCCGCGAGCGGTGGTGCTCCGGCATCGCGTGCAGTACGCCGCGCTGCGCGGCGTTCTTGGCGCGCTGGGACGGCTCGGGTTTCGTCGCGCCAGCGACGTGGGCGCGCGCATCGGTCTGCTCGGCCACCGGCCTCTGGGTATTCGACGCGCCGTCGTCGAACGGCAGATCGCCGCCGCTTTTCCGGAATGGGACGCGGGGCGCGTCGAGCGGACGGCGCGAGCGGCGTACGAGAACCTGGGCCGAACCACCATCGAAGCCGCCGTTCTCGGCAGCTCTGGCCATCAGAGCGCCCTCGATCTCTTCGACGAGCCGGAGAACTGGGGCGTGTTCGAGCAGTCCGCCCGGCAGGGAAGAGGCGTCATCGTCGTCGCGGGTCATTTGGGAAACTGGGAGCTGGGCGGCGCGTATCTCGCAGCGCGAGGCCTCGATCTCGAGGCTGTCGCGCGCCAGATGGAGAACCCGCTCTTCGACTCGTACCTCACGCGGACCCGGCACCGCATCGGCATGAAAGTCATCTATGACGGCGACGCCGTACGCCGCGTTCCACGGGCCCTGCGCGACAATGCCGTCGTCGCGTTTCTCATGGACCAGGGAACGGCCGGACTCGCGTCCACCTGGGTGCCGTTCTTCGGACGCTACGCCAAGACGCCGCGCGGACCTGCCGTGTTCGCGCTTCGTCTCAAAGCACCGGTAGTCTTCGTGGCGCCGCTGCGAAAGCCCGATGGCCGGTTCTCCCTCGTCATCGAGGAGGTTCCCGTCCGGGAAACAGGCGATCGGAACGCGGACGTGGATCGCATCGTCGCCGATTACACGGCAGTACTCGAGCGCTGGGTGCGCCGGTATCCGGAGCAGTACTTCTGGCACCATCGGCGCTGGAAGCATCAACAGCCTGGCACGCCGGCCGAGATGGGAGACCCGCTGAAATGAGCCGGGCGACAGCGCATCTCCGTCGCGACGGCAGGGCGTGGTTCGGCATGCTCGTCATTTTCCTGATGCTCCTCGCGGCGGTCGCCGCACCGCTCATTGCGCGCCACGATCCCACGGCGATCGACCTCACGAATCAGCTCGAGGGACCTTCGATGGCGCACTGGATGGGAACCGACATCCAGGGACGCGACGTCTGGGCGCGTCTCGTCTACGGAGCGCGAATCTCGCTCAGCGTCGGCCTGGTCTCTCAGGGGATCGCGCTGGGGCTCGGACTCGTGCTGGGGCTGATCGCCGGCTATTACGGAAAGTGGGTCGATGAAATCGTCATGCGACTCGCGGATGTGACGCTGGCGTTCCCGACACTCCTGCTGTTGATCGCGCTCGTCGCGGCGCTGCAGCCGTCGCTGACGGTGGTCTTTCTGACGATCGGACTCGTCGGCTGGGCGGGGATGGCGCGTTTGGTCCGCGGTCAGGTGCTCGTGGTCCGCGAGCTCGAGTACGTGCAGGCGATGCGTGCGCTTGGCGCGCGCAATCACAGGATCATCGCGCGTCACGTGCTGCCCGCCGTGATCGCGCCAGTGTTGATCGCGGGGACGCTCGGCGTGGCCGCGGCGATCATGGCGGAGGCAGCGCTCTCGTTCCTCGGGTTGGGCGTGCAACCGCCCACGCCGAGTTGGGGCTCGATGATTGCCGACGGCCGCGACCTCAGTCAGCTCCGCGGCGCGCCATGGACGTCGCTCTTTCCGGGGCTCGCGATCGGCATGACCGTGCTGGGCTTCAATCTGTTGGGCGACGCGCTCCGCGACGCGCTCGACCCGCGCGCCGCTCGCAAAATGGACATCGAGGCGATGGTGGAGCGGGAGCGCACGTGACAGCAAGTGAAACGGGGAGCATCGACGTCGCCGCTCTCCGCTCTCGCGAGTTTCCGTGGGCCGGGCGCGGCGACGCGATTTTCCTGAACGCCGCGTCCACGGGTCCGTTGCCACAGCGAACGGTGGAGACGCTCACCGAGTGGGCAACCCTTCGCGCGACGCCACAGCGTCTCACGGACGGCCAGCTCTTCGAGACGCTCGGGCAGTCGCGTGAGCTGGTCGCGCGGCTCATCGGCGCGTCGCACAAGGAGATCGCTCTCGCCGTGAACACGGGCTACGGACTGAATCTCGCGGCGCGCGCCCTGCCGCTCGCTCCCGGCGACGTCATTCTCACTCCCGACCTCGAGTTTCCGGCGAACGTATATCCCTGGTGGGCCGCGGCGAACGAGCGCGACCTCGCGTATCGCCGCGTTCCATTGGAAGACGGCGTGCTGAACGAAGACGCGCTGATTGCCGCTCTCGACGGCGCGGACGTGAAATGTCTGTCCCTATCGTGGGTCGACTCGGCGAATGGGTGCCGAGTGGATCTCGAGCGCATCGGTCGGACCTGCCGCGAAAGAGGCATTTACTTCGTGATCGACGCGATCCAGGGCATCGGCGCCTGTCCGATCAACGTGAGCGAGACCTACGCGGACATCGTCGCGTGTGGCGCGCAGAAATGGCTGCTGTCGCCATGGGGAAGCGGGTTCGTATACGTGCGCGAGGAGCTCGCTGTCGAGCTCGAGCCGCCGATCGTGAGCTGGATGGCGCCCAAGGGGACCGACGATTTCCGCCGGCTGCGCGACTACGACATGACCTGGCGCGACGACGCACGGCGCTTCGAGCTCATCACGCTGCCCTTTCAGGACTTCGCGGGCATGAACGCGAGTCTCGAGCTCTTCTTCGAGCTCGGCCCGGACAACGTCGCGGCGCACATCGAGCAGCTTGCGACGGAGATCGTCCAATGGGCCGAGTCACGGCCGGAGGTGAAGCTCATCACGCCGGCCGATCCTAAGCGGCGCGCGGGGATCGTGTGCGTGCGTCCGAGGGACGGCGAGCGCGTGAGCGAGGACTTGAAGGCCGAAGGGATCGTGCACTCGTTTCGCGAGGGCAACATTCGCCTCGCGCCGCATATCTACAATACGATCGACGACGTGCGAGCGGCGCTCGCCTACATGTGATCCCGAGCCGTTACTCGCCGTACATCTCCGTGATGACACGGCGTAACGCGCTCGCCTTTGCACCGGAAAGCGAACCTAACCTGTCCCCGATCGCGCCTTGCTGACGATACGGATCTGATCGACCGCGATCCCTGCGTCGCGCTTGCCTACGCGAACGTAGCGCTTCACTTCTTGCTGCGACGGCCCGTGTATTTCGCCTGATCCTCAGCTACTCGGCGCGAGCGTTTTGGGTCCCACCCGACTTCATCGAGACCGTCGGCGGAAGTCGCATCCCAGGCGCTCCAGTCCTCGTGCGCCGCGGCCATCGCGTGGGCCGTGTCCGTCCAGGACAGCTTGGCGG
>JBBDXZ010000062.1:0-34897 GCA_040902075.1 Gemmatimonadaceae bacterium | reverse complement strand
ATGAAGAACGCGCCGTGGTGCGCGGACACGAGCGGCGTCAGCTCACTCATGATGAGACGGGACACCGATTCCAGATCCTTCTGGCCCTGCATCATCCGGCTGAACTTCGCCAGGTTGGTCTTCAGCCAGTCCTGCTCCTGGTTGCGTTCCGTGGTCTCACGCAGGTTGCCGATCATCTGGTTGATGTTCGTCTTGAGCTCGTCGAGCTCGCCCTGCGCTTCGACCGTGATCTGCCGCGTGAGATCGCCCTTCGTCACGGACGTGGCCACGTCGGCGATGTTGCGCACCTGCATGGTGAGCGAGTTCGCCATCGCGTTCACGCTGTCGGTCAACCCCTTCCAGGTGCCAGCGACGCCCGGCACATCCGCCTGGCCGCCGAGCTTTCCTTCGGTGCCTACCTCGCGCGCGACACGCGTTACCTCGTCGGCGAAGATGCGAAGGCGGTCCACCATGTTGTTGATCGTGTTCTTGAGCTCGAGCACCTCGCCCTGGACCTCGACGCTGATCTTCTGCGAGAGGTCGCCGTTCGCGACGGCGGTCATGACGTAGGCGATGTTGCGCACCTGCGTCGTGAGGTTGGACGCCAGGCCGTTCACGTTGTCCGTGAGGTCGCGCCACACACCCGCGGCGCCGGTGACCTTGGCTTGGCCGCCGAGCTTTCCTTCTGTTCCTACCTCACGCGCCACGCGGGTGACTTCCGACGCGAACGCGTTCAGCTGATCCACCATCGTGTTGAACGTGTTCTTCAGCTCGAGGATCTCGCCGCGCACCTCGACGGTGATCTTCCGCGAGAGATCCCCGCGCGCCACGGCCGTGCTGACGTCGGCGATGTTGCGGACCTGCGTCGTGAGGTTCGACGCCATGTAGTTCACGTTGTCGGTGAGGTCCTTCCACGTGCCGCCGACGCCGGGCACGTTGGCCTGGCCGCCGAGGCGTCCTTCCGTACCGACCTCGCGCGCCACGCGCGTCACCTCGTCGGCGAAGGTCCGGAGCTTTTCCACCATCGTGTTGATGGTTTCCTTCAGCTCCAGGATTTCGCCGCGCACATCCACGGTGATCTTCTGCGACAAGTCTCCGTTCGCGACCGCCGTCGTCACCAGCGCGATATTGCGCACCTGGTTGGTGAGGTTGGCGGCCATGAAGTTCACGTTGTCCGTCAGGTCCTTCCACGTGCCGCTCACGCCCTGCACGCTCGCCTGGCCGCCGAGGATTCCTTCGGTGCCCACCTCGCGCGCCACGCGCGTTACTTCCGACGCGAACGCCGACAGCTGGTCCACCATCGTGTTGATGGTGTTCTTGAGCGCGAGCACTTCGCCTTTGGCTTCGACGGTGATCTTGCGCGTGAGGTCGCCCTTCGCGACGGCCGTCGTCACGTCGGCGATGTTCCGCACCTGACCGGTCAGGTTGTTGGCCATCAGGTTCACGTTGTCGGTGAGGCTCTTCCACGTACCCGCGACCCCCGGCACGTTCGCCTGACCGCCCAGCACCCCCTCGGTGCCCACTTCGCGCGCTACTCGAATGACTTCGCCGGCAAATGCGCTGAGTTGGTCCACCATCTTGTTGATGACTTCCTTCACCTGCAGGATCTCGCCCTGCGCCTCCACGGTGATCTTGCGGGTGAGGTCGCCGTTCGCGATCGCCGTAGAAACCGCGCTGACGTCGCGCAGTTGCACCGTGAGGTTGGCGGCCATTCCGTTCACGTTTTCAGTGAGGTCGCGCCACGTGCCCAGCACGCCTTCGACGCGCGCCTGCCCGCCGAGCTTCCCTTCTGTTCCGACTTCGCGCGCCACGCGCGACACTTCCGACGCGAACGCGTTGAGCTGATCCACCATCGTGTTGATGGTATTCTTCAGCGCGAGCACCTCTCCCTTGGCTTCGACCGTGATCTTGCGCGACAGGTCGCCTTTCGCGACAGCCGTCGTCACGTCGGCAATGTTGCGCACCTGGTTCGTCAGGTTGTTGGCGAGGCCGTTCACGTTGTCGGTGAGCGCCTTCCAGGTGCCGGCGACGCCGGGCACGACGGCCTGGCCGCCGAGGATGCCTTCCGTACCGACCTCTTTGGCCATACGCGTGACTTCGTCGCCGAAAACGCGCAGCCGGTCCACGGTGTCGTTGATCGTATTCTTGAGCTCGGAGACTTCGCCTTTCGCTTCGACCGTGATTTTCTGGGACAGGTCTCCGTTGGCGATGGCTGTCGTCACCAGCGCGATGTTTCGCACCTGGTTCGTGAGGTTGTTCGCCATCGAGTTGACGTTGTCCGTCAGGTCCTTCCACGTGCCAGCCACGCCGGGCACGCTCGCCTGGCCGCCGAGCACCCCTTCGGTTCCCACTTCGCGCGCCACGCGTGTTACTTCCGCGGCGAACGTGGACAGCTGATCCACCATGCCGTTGATCGTGTCTTTCAGCTCCAGGACTTCGCCCTTCGCCTCGACCGTGATCTTCTGAGACAGATCTCCGTTCGCGACCGCGGTGGTCACGAGGGCGATGTTGCGCACCTGGCTCGTCAGATTGTTGGCCAGGCCGTTCACGTTGTCGGTGAGATCCTTCCACGTCCCCGCGACGCCTGGCACGTTCGCCTGCCCGCCGAGGACGCCTTCGGTGCCGACTTCCTTCGCCACGCGCGTGACTTCGCTCGAGAACGCGCGGAGCTGATCCACCATTCGGTTGACCGTCGAACCGATGCGGAAGAATTCGCCCTGCACCGTCTTGCCATCGATCTCGAGCTCCACCTTCTGCGCGAGATCGCCTTCGGCCACCGCCTTGATCACACGCGACACTTCGGTCGTCGGTTGCACGAGATCGGTGATCAGGTTGTTGACCGCCTCCACCGCGACGTTCCAGGAGCCGGACGCCGGAAATTGCACGCGCTCCTTCATATTGCCCTCGCGACCAACCGCGAAGCTCACGCGTCGCAGCTCTTCGGAGAGCCGTTCGTGCCGGCTCGAGACGCTGTTGAAGACCTCGACCACTTCCGCCATCAGCGGGTCGCCGTTCGGCGTCAGCCGCGCGCGGAAGTCGCCCTGATCCAGTGAGCGCAATCCCTCGATGAGGCTGCGCAGCGTCTTGTTGCGGCTCGCGCGGACGGCGCGATCGCGGCGGGGCCGGTCAGGCGGTACTTCGCGGTCGGCGACGACTTGCGTCGCCACGTCGCCCTCTGCTCGGCGGCGCTTCTTGCCGCCGTTTCGCTTGCCGCCGCTTCCGCCATTCCCGCGGCCCGAGCCGCCGGTCTGACCCTCGTGCTCGATGTCGTGACCTTCGCTGACTCCCACGGTCAGTTCCTCTCGACTGGAGATGACGAGACTCGCGTCGCGGGCTTTGCGGACGTCCGCGGCACGATCACAATGACTTCTCGCGCGCGATTGCCGCGCGCAGTACGGATGAGGTGTGTTCAAGAACAATGCCGGCCTCTTGCGTAAGTCGCAGGCGCGCCGGCCGGTCGCGAACTGTCGAGCGGATCAATGCAAAAAGCAGGCTCTAACTGCCGGCCGGAATTGCGGTTGCGGCTAACCTCGGTCTGTCGGGTTTGATGCCGCCGAGTCCGGAACTTCCGCCGCGATCAAGGCGACCTTGATCCCCCCATTGGAGGTGCGCAGCGCCTCCCTGAAGGGCAGCGCGGTCTGCTTCGCGAGACGGGCATCTGGCGAGTACATGGCAATGCGCCAACCGCGACACCGCTCGCGCGCGACGTTGCCCAGCTGTGCATAGAGATCGCCGACGTTCGATCGATGGCCAACGCGCTTGCCGTATGGAGGATTGGTGGCCAGTAGCCCCCGTTCCGCCGGTGGCTCAATGGCGGAAATAGCTCGAACGGAGAATTCGACGTCTCCGGCGACCCCAGCGCGCTCGGCGTTGGATCGGGCCGACTCTATCCCGCCGGCGTCACGGTCGGAGCCGAGGATCCGAATGGGCGAGCTCGCCAGCGCGAGGGACTGCGCCTCGTCGAGGAGACCGCGCCATTCGGCTGGCTCGAAGCTTGGCCACCGCATGAACGCGAAAAGGCGGCGCGCACCGGGTGCGATACGTCGCGCGATCAAGGCGCCCTCTATGGGAATGGTGCCGGATCCGCACAGCGGATCGAGCAGTGGTACGTCGCCGTTCCACGCGTTCGCGAGCAACAGCGCGGCGGCCAGCGTTTCTCGGAGCGGGGCTTTGGCGACCGCTTGACGATAGCCGCGCATGTGGAGCAACCCGCCCGACGCGTCGGCGCTGATGGTGAATTCGTCGCGATACACGCGGACGACGAACAACTGCCTGTCCGGCGCCGCCGGCGCCGCCGGCTGGCCGTCGCCTCCAGCGTCCTTCAATCGCGACGAGACGCCACTGGCAAGTCGTTCCGCGATTGCGTCAGAGTGATACAGCTTCGACTTGCGCGCCGTGACCCGGAACTCCGCGCTGGCGCCCGGCGCGAGAAACCCTTGCCAGGGAATTCTCTTCGCGCGATTCTCGACCTCGTAGAATTCCGTCGCCCGAAACCGAGCTACGCGCACCAGCACTCGGCTCGCGGTCCGCAGCCAGAGGTTCGCGCGCATGAGCGAGCGCGCGTCCCCGTCCCACGTTACTCCGCCGTCTTCAATGCGCGGTTGCTCGCCGAGGGTCGTCAGCTCCTGTGCGACGAGCGGCTCGAGCCCGGGAGCGGCGATTGCGAAGCACGTGAAAGGCGCGGTAGCCAAGGAGCACCGTGAACGTCGCGAGATACACGAGCGGGAAGAACGTGTCCTTCTTGACGGCCCAAAGGTAGTGGACCGTTCCGCCGATCGCCGCCAGGTAGACCAGGCGGTGCAGCCTCGCCCAGCGCTTTCCGCCCAATCTCCGCACCGCCGCATTGGTCGAAGTGAGTGCGAGCGGGATGAGCGTCAGGAATGTCGCCATGCCCACGAGGATGTACTTGTGTTTGACGATCTCGTCGCCCATCGCGCTCCAATCGAAGAACCAATCGACGCCGACCCACATGCTCACGTGCACGCACGCGTAGAAGAACGTGAAGAGCCCGAACATTCGGCGGTATTTCGCGAGTTGGCCGAGGCCTGATAACTCGCGGACGGGGGTGATGACCAGCGTGATGGCGAGGAAGCGCAACGTCCAGAGGCCCGTGAGGATCTCGACCTTGTTGATTGGATTCGCGCCGAGATCAGTGAGGCCGGTCGCGCCTGTGACGACACGGTAGAGGCTCCATCCGATCTGCGCCGCTGGAAGTAGACAAATCAGGAAGACGAGCGGCTTGAGCCGGACCAGGTCCAGCTTCTTCTTGGCAGGAGGCAAAGAGCCTAGTAGTAACGCCGCAGATCCATGCCAGTGTACATGGATGCGACCTGGTCCGCGTAGCCGTTGAACATCGAGGTTCGCCGACGTCGGAATTCGCCGATACGACGTTCGCTCGCCTGCGTCCATCGCGGATGGTCGACGCTCGGATTCACGTTCGCGTAGAACCCGTATTCATCGGGCGCCGAGATGTTCCACGTGGTCGGCGGAATGTTCTCCGTGAACGAGATCTTCACGATGGACTTGATGCCTTTGAACCCGTACTTCCACGGAACGATGAGGCGCAGTGGAGCGCCGTTCTGGTTGGGCAGCGTCTTTCCATAGAGTCCTGTCGCCATGATCGTGAGCGGGTGCATGGCTTCGTCCATCCGGAGGCCTTCGACGTAGGGCCACTGGAGGATGCCTCGACGCTGACCCGGCATCTCACTCGGGCGCATGACCGTTGTGAACGCCACGTATTTCGCGCTCGGTTGGGGCTCGAAGCGCTTCAGCATCGCGGCGAGCGGGATGCCCTGCCATGGGATCACCATACTCCACGCCTCCACACAGCGGAGACGATACGTGCGGTCCTCGATCTTGTGTGGCTTTACCAGATCGTCGTACGAGTATTCGCCGGGTTTCTTACACAGCCCGTCGACGCGCACCGTCCACGGCTGCGGCTTGAAGGCGCGGGAGTTCGCCTTCGGATCCTCTTTGTCCGTGCCGAATTCGTAGTAGTTGTTGTAGCTGGTGATCTCTTCATACGAGTTCGGCTCGTCTTCCTGGGTGCTGACTTCGCCGTCCGATTCCTGGATCACGCCTTCACGCGAGCATGCCGCCAGCACCAACGCGGCGCCGCCGATCCCCGCGCGTTTGAGGAATTGCCGCCTGCCGACGTAGCCGCTTTCGGGCGTGATCTCGGACGACAGAATGTCGGTGGCGCGTTTGATCAGCATTCG
Source organism: Gemmatimonadaceae bacterium (assembly GCA_040902075.1). Taxonomy (GTDB): domain Bacteria; phylum Gemmatimonadota; class Gemmatimonadetes; order Gemmatimonadales; family Gemmatimonadaceae; genus DASPMP01. The sequence continues at coordinate 28,700 of JBBDXZ010000062.1, read as the reverse complement.
CTTGGCTCAGGATGACAGACAACAGGGAAAGTGGCGCATGAAGAATACCCCGATTTTGTCAAAATGGCCGAATCCGCCAGGCACGCCGGCTGCTTTGCACGGTTCCTGCCCTTAACTGCCGCATGGCAGCAGCAGCCTCAAAGGCTCGAGCACGACAGATGCTCGAGCACCGGTTCGGTCATGCCGACTTCCAGCCTGGACAGTGGGAGCCCATGCGCGCCGCGCTGGCAGGCGACGACGCGCTCGTCGTCATGCCCACCGGAAGCGGCAAGTCACTCGTTTATCAGCTTCCGGCGCTGCTCCTGCCGGGCCTGACCGTCGTGGTGAGCCCGCTGATCGCTTTGATGAAGGATCAGCAGGATAAACTGTGGTCGGTCGGCGTGGACGCGATGGCGATGCACTCGCACCTCAATACGGCGGAGGCTCGCGAAACCTCCAGGCAAGTCGAGAACGGCGAGGGCGAGATCCTGTATTTGACGCCGGAGCGTTTCAAGGACCGGGAATTCTTCGATCGTCTTCTCGCCCGCCAGGTCAGCCTGTTTGTCGTGGACGAAGCGCATTGCGTGAGCCAGTGGGGTCACGATTTCCGGCCGGACTATCTGACGCTGGGATCCGTCGTCGCGCGGCTGGGACGGCCGCCGATCCTGGCCCTCACGGCCACCGCGACGCACGCAGTGCGGCAGGACATCATCCGTCAGCTCGGAATGCGCGACCCGCACATCACGGTCATGGGATTCGCGCGTCCCAATCTGCGCTTCGAAGTGCGGCGGACCGTGAACGATCGAATGAAGGACCAGGAGCTCGAGCGAATCCTCTCTGAGCAGAGCGGCGTCGGCGTCGTCTATTGCGCGACCGTTCGAGAAGCGGAGAGCCTGCACGAGCGGTTCGCCTCCAAGTTCCCACTGGGGATCTACCACGGAAAAATGGCGGCGGCCGAGCGCAAGGAGATGCAGAACCGCTTCATGGCCGACGAGTTCCGCGCGATGATCGCGACGAACGCATTTGGCCTCGGGATCGACAAGTCCGATCTTCGCTTCGTCGTTCACTACCATTTCCCGGGCTCGATCGAGTCCTACTATCAGGAGGCGGGACGCGCCGGTCGCGACGGACTGCCCGCTACCTGCTCGATTCTGTATCGAGTCGAGGATAGTCGCGTGCAATCGTACTTCCTCGGCGGCAAATATCCTGACGTCGAGGAAGCCGCGAAGGTCGCGCTGGTGCTCGAGCGGGTTCCGCTGGGTGAGCGGGTGCTGCTGGACGACCTCGCCCAGCAATCGGGGGTTGCGCGCCGCAAGGCCAAGATCGTGATGGTGCTGCTGAAGCGGCACGGCTTGGTCCGCGAGTACCGCGGTGGGGCGTGGGAGCGCACCATCGAGCAGCGCCTGACGGACATCGACCTGAGCGCCGATCTCACCGACTACGAGCAGCGGCGTCTGCAGGATCGCGCCAAGCTCCGGACGATGGTGGCGTACTGCCAGTCGGCGCAGTGCCGCACGCGTTTCATCTTGCAGTACTTCGGCGAGCCCACCGATGACGAGTGGGAGTGCGGCGCCTGCGAGATCTGCACGCAGCCCGTCCCCACGCGGCGCGTCGACGCGGAGCTCGCGAGCGCGTAAGGTGCCGGTCCCGGGCGACCAGCCCTTCGCTTCGCCCGGGATAACATTACCTTAGGCCGCGTGCCCGAGATCGACCTCCTCGACCGGATCTGGTTCGGCGCCACGTTGACGCAGTGGCTCATGGCCGCCGCCACGCTTGGCGGCGTGTATGTCACGCTCGCGTTGCTGCGACGCTTGCTGGTGCACCGGCTGGGGGCGATGGCCGCGCGCACATCGACGCACATCGACGACGTCGCAGTCGGCGTCGTGCGCCGCACGCGCCCGTACTTTCTGTTCATCGTCGCGCTGCAGGCCGCCACGCGGGTCGTCACGCCCGACGACCGCGTCGCGGCCGTGCTCAATGCAGTCTCCGTGGTCGTCGTTCTGCTCCAGCTTGGCGTCTGGGGCAATGGCCTGATCGGCTTCGGCGTGGAACACTATGCCCGGCAGCGGGGAGACGGCGACAGCGGCACCCGGGCGACGATCCAGGCCATGGGCTATGCCGGTCGCTTCGTGCTGTGGGCGCTTCTCGTCGTCACGACACTGGACCATTTCGGCATCCAAGTCACCGCGCTCATCACCGGGCTCGGCATCGGCGGTATCGCGATCGCGCTGGCGGTGCAGAACATCCTTGGCGATCTGTTTGCCGCGCTGTCGATCGTGCTGGACAAGCCGTTCGTGGTCGGAGACTTCATCATCGTGGACAACGTGCTGGGGACGGTGGAGCACGTGGGTCTCAAGACGACGCGCATTCGCAGCCTGAGCGGCGAGCAGGTGATCGTTTCCAACAACGATTTGCTCAAGAGCCGGATCCGGAACTACAAGCGGATGGAGCAGCGGCGGGTCGTGTTCCACGTCGACGTCACCTATGATACGCCGCCCGACACGGTGGATCGGATCCCGTCGATCATTCGCGAGGTGGTCGAGAAGCAGCCGGCGACGCGCTTTGACCGGTCGCATTTCCTGACATTCGCCGAATCCTCGCTGCGGATCGAGACCGTCTACTGGGTGCTGGATGCCGACTACAACAGATACGCGGACACGCAACACACGATCAATGTCGAGCTGCTTGTCCGGTTCGCCGCCGAGCGCATCGAGTTCGCCTTCCCCTCGCGCACCGTCTTCGTCAAAGCCAACCAGGAGCCCGCCCTGCGATGACACCCGCCATGACCGTCACGTTCCATCGATGGGAGGAGATGCCGAAGGAAAGAGTCTCTCCCATGCTCGAGCGGCGTCTCGTCACCGGCGAGCGCATGATGCTGGCGCACGTCTATCTCAAGAAAGGCTGCATCGTGCCGCGCCATCAACACGAGAACGAGCAGCTCACGTACATCCTCGAGGGGTCGCTCAAGTTCTGGATCGGTGAGGACGAGAAGGAGGAGATCATCGTCCGCGGCGGCGAAGTCCTGCACATTCCATCGAACGTGTGGCACAAGGCCGAAGCGCTCGAGGACACGCTCGACGTGGACGTCTTCAGTCCGCCGCGGCAGGATTGGATCGACAAGACCGATTCGTACCTGCGTCGCTGACGATGGATCTTGGACTCGGCGGCAAAGTCGCCTTGGTGGCTGCGGCCAGCAAAGGGCTGGGGCGCGCCGTGGCTCAGGAGTTGGCGGCGGAGGGAGCACATCTCGTCATCTGCGCGCGCGGCGGTGACGCGCTGGCGACCGCGCGCGACGCGATCGCCGACAGCACCGGCGCCGACGTGCACGCCGTGATCGCGGACGTCGCGACGCTGGAAGGGATCGAGCTGGTCGCGCGCGCGGCGCTACACCGCCACGGGCACGTCGATGTCCTCGTGAACAACGCCGGTGGCCCGCCGTCGGGCCCCTTCGAGAAGCACCATTGGGAAGAGTGGGAGAAGGCGGTGCATCTCACGCTTCGCAGCGCCGTGGAGCTCACGCGCTGGCTGCTGCCCGACATGCGCGAGCGGCAGTGGGGACGCATCATCAACATCACCTCCATCGCCGTGAAGCAGCCCGTGGATGGACTCATCCTCTCGAACAGCATTCGCGCCGCGGTGACGGGCTGGGCGCGCACGCTGGCCAACGAAGTCGCGCGCGAGGGCGTGACGGTGAACAACGTGCTGCCAGGCTACACGCGCACCGAGCGCGTGGGCCAGCTCAACGCCGCGCGGGCCGCCAGCGAGGGAGTCGATACGGAGGAGATTCAGCGGCGCATCGAGGCGCAGATTCCGATGCGCAGGCTGGGCGAGCCACGCGAGTTCGCCGCGATGGTCGCGTTTCTCGCGAGCGCGCGCGCGAGCTACATCACCGCGCAGTCGATTCCCGTGGACGGCGGCTGGATTCGATCGCTCGTGTGAGGATCTCGGCGAGTCGCCCGATGTCGTGCGGCAGCACGAGGACGCCGAACCGATACCGGGCGACCAGGTGCTGGTGGTCGCGGATCCGCGGTTCGCTCCCGAACAGGCAGAGGTAAACCCCGGTCATCATCGCGGGTCCCAACAGTCCCTCGTCGAGCACCGCGGAATCGTCGCAATCCAGCAGTAGACACATCGGTCGCAAGCGACGCAGTGCGTCCTTCGGGGACTCGCCTTCGCGCAGGAATACCGGTGCGACTCCCGCGAGCTCGACTGCCGCTCCGATCAGGGCCCCGGCAAGCGGATCCGGCGACAAGATCAAGGCGCTGGGCGCGGCGCGGCTGTAGTCCGGGTTCACGTGCGCGTAGACGGTAGGGCATCCGGGCGTACGCTGCAATGGCTTGAATCACAAGGTGTGACGAGCTCTGCGGGTCCTTGACGCCGCTCGGTCGCTGGAGAACATTTGTTCCGCGAAACCCTCTTCAGGCAAGCGACGGCGCTTCCCCTCCCCGCGCACGTTACCGAGAGCCTCACCACACAATGGATCAATCCGCCAGATGATGATGGCGCAAGACTCGACGTCGAACCGGCCCCAGTTGAGCGCGGAGTCCATCGCGGCGCTGAAGTCGTCGCTCGAGATGTACCTGGCGAACGCGAGTGATCCCGCGCCGCTTCAGGCCATGCTGCGTCGCATCGCGGCTGAAGCGCGCGACAAGAAGATGCACGCGGAGCAGTTGCTGGTGGCGTTGAAGGATGTCTGGTTCGCGCTGCCGCAGATCGCGAAAGCGGCGCAGGGCGAGCAGCAAAGCCTGCTCCTGCAGCGCGTCGTGACGCTCTGTATTCGCGAGTACTACTCCGTCTAGCCGATCGTTTTCGAGAATCGCCGGACGCTGAGCGCGATGACGCCGGTCGCGAACACCGCGAGGACCAGGGCCTCCGGCCAGATGCTCTCGAAACCCGCCTCTCGCAACAGAATGCCTCGCAGAATCTGCAGGTAGTACGTGAGCGGCAGCAGCAATCCGATCCACTGCGCGGGCACGGGCATGGCTTCGCGCGGGAACATGTACCCCGACAACAATATGTTGGGCAGCATGAACATGAAGCTGAGCTGCATCGCTTGCGCTTGCGTCTGCGCGATCGTCGAGACGAACAGGCCGAGGCCGAGATTGGCGACGATGAACGCCGCGCTCACTCCATAGAGCAGCGGCAAGCTTCCCCGCAGCGGAATACCGAACAGCAATTTGCCGAGCACGAGAATCACCGTCATCTGGACGTACCCGACAAGGACGTACGGCGCCACCTTGCCCAGCATCAGGCTCGTCTTGTCGATCGGCGTCACGACGAGCTGCTCCAGCGTGCCGCGCTCTCGCTCGCGCACGATCGCCATACCCATCATCAGGATCAGGGTGATGGACAGTAAGAGTCCCACGAGCCCGGGAACGATATAGTTCGAGCTCTCGAGCGCGGGGTTGTACCAGGGACGCACGCGGACTTCCATCGCGGCGCGTCCGCCAGGATTCGCCCGAGCGCTGACGGCGGCGGCCGCCGCGCCGATGGCCGCGGTCGACGCGAGCGGATCGGCGGCGTCCACGATGACCTGCGCTCGCGCCGTGCGCCCGCGCTTCAGATCGCGGGCGAAGTCCGGCGGAATCACGAGTGCGGCGCGCGCGTCGCCCGCTTCGATGAGTGACCGGATCTCGTCGCGCGTTCGCGCTTCGCCGATCATGTCGAAGTTGCCCGTGTTCCGCATTGCGTCCACCAACGAGCGGCTCGCCGACGACCGCGATTCGTCGAGCACGACCGTCGGCAGATGACGCACCTCGGTGCGAATCGCATACCCGAACAGCGCCAGCTGGATGGCCGGCATGCCCACCATCATCGCGATCGTGAGCCGGTCGCGGCGCATCTGGATGAATTCCTTGCGGATCATGGGCCAGAGACCCGAAAGGCGGAAATGGGCGCGACTCATGGTACCGTGCCGATTTCCGAGTTCCGATTTCCCATTTCCGCCGTGTTGAGCTCATCCTTTCTTTGTAGCTCAATGAACACATCCTCCACACTGGCCATCCCGAATTGCCGCGTGACTTCGTCCGGCGTGCCAAGCGCGATGAGATGTCCGCGCGACATGAACGCCAGCCGATCGCAGCGCGCGGCCTCATCCATGTAGTGCGTCGTCACGAGGATCGTCGTCCCGCGACGGGCGAGCTCGTGGATGATCTCCCAAAACCGCCTGCGCGACGCGGGATCCACGCCGGCGGTCGGTTCGTCGAGAAAGAGGACCGGCGGCTGGTGCGCGGTCGCGCAGGCGAGCGCCAGCCGCTGCTTCCAACCACCGCTCAGCGTCCCCGCGAATTGATGCACCCGTTCGGTGAGATCGAGCTCCTGGAACAGGGCCGCGATCCGCGCGTCGCGCGCCTCGCCGCGCAGCCCGTAAATCGATCCATAGAACTCGATGTTCTCGAGCACGGTGAGATCGTCGTACAGCCCGTATTTCTGCGACATGTACCCGATGCGTCGGCGCACCGCTTCGCCCTCGCGCACCACGTCGCATCCCGCGACCATCGCGGTGCCCGCGGTCGGCGCGAGCAGGCCGCAGAGCATGCGAATCGTCGTCGTCTTCCCGGACCCGTTGGGGCCGAGCAACCCGAAGACCTCGCCACGCGCCACCGACAGCGTGAGCCCCTCCACCGCCGCGATGGGCCCAAAGACTTTGCGCAGCCCGCGGATGTCGATCGTGAGCTCCAGCGACATCGTGGTCACGGGCGAGACGCCGGCGTTATGTAGACGGTGATCGGGAGTCCGGGCTTGAGCGCGCCCGTCGTATCGCGGAACGCCACTTTGACGCCGAACAGAAGATCGGCACGCTCCTGCTCGGTGAGCGCGACGCGAGGCGTGAACTCCGCTTTGCTGTTGATTGCCACGACCGCGCCAACGAATCGCGTGTCCGGCAATCCGTCCAACACTCCTTCCGCGCGCGCTCCGAGCAGCACCCCGGGGAGCGCGCGCTGATTCACATAAATGCGAACGTACGGCTCGGCGAGCGCACCGATCGTGAGCGCCGGCACGCCGGCGCCAAGGACTTCGCCGGGCTCCGCGCTGCGCAGTAACACCGTTCCGCTCACGGGAGCGAGCAGAACGAGATCGCTCGCCGTCTGCACCGCGGCGGCAAGCGCGGCTCGCGCGCTCGCCACCTCCGCCCGGGCACCCGCGATCCGGTCCGGGCGCGTTCCCTCACGGATCAAACGCAGCGCGTCGCGCGCGCGATCCCGCCGTGCGCCCGCGACGGTCGCGGCATTGCGAGCGGCGTCCACCTCCTGCGTGCTCACCCCTCCCGATTGCGCCAGCGCGGTGAGGCGCGCGAGATCCTGCGACGAGCGCGCCAAGTCGGACTCCCCGGCGCGCAGCTCCGCTTCGGCGGCGGCGATCTCCGCGGGACGCGCGCCGGCGATCAGATCGCGAAGCTGCGCGTCGGCCGCCGCGAGCCGAGCGCGACGCGCGTCCACCTCGGCGTACACGGTCGACTGTGTGAGCGACACCAGGGTGTCGCCGGTGGTGATCGTGTCGCCTTCCTCATGCCAGACGCGGAGAACGCGTGCCGGCGTCAGCGGCGCGACGTCGACCTCGACGACCTCGAGCGTACCCGTGCCTTCGATGGCATCGGTGCGGCTCCCTCGACAGCCGAGGCACACCAGCGCGAGCGCAAGGATCGAATGGAATCTCATGGACGCAGCGCGTTGCGGAAAAACTCGGGGAGCTCGGTCTTGCGGCGTTCGATGAAGCGCGCGAACGCGGCGTCGTCCATTCCGAAAACCATTGAGAGCATCGGGCGCGCGGCGAACGGAAAAACGCAGAGCGAGATCAGATTGGCCGCGAACTGCTCCGGAGAAATGGGACGCATGGTGCCGGCTTTCACCCGCGCGGCGATCTGATCGCCGAGCTTCTTGAATGCCCGCGGCAGCACGGCACCCGGGTCTGCTCCGGTGGCCGCCGCGAGGAGTTGCGGCAGCCGCTCGGGATGATGGTGGAGCTCCGAGAGCAGATACCCAGGGAGGAACGGGTTCCGCGAAAGATTCTCGAGATAGAGACCGATGAGCGCGTCGATTTTCTCGTCGAGCGACATCTCGGCGCCGAGCGTTTGAATGAGCGCTGGAAAGAGACGCGACGCCATCTGCGCGAACACGGCGGCGCTCAAGCGCTCCTTCGAGCGGAAGTAGTAGTGCAGGAGCGCCTGATTGACGCCGGCTTCGGTGGCGATCTCCTGCATGCGGGCGCCCGCGGTCCCGCGACGGATGAACACGGCGCGAGCGGCGTCGAGGATCCGCTGCTCGGTGACGCGATCAGGCGGCGCGCTCCGGCGTCGGGCGGCTTTCTTTCCAGCCGTTTTAGGCACTCGATTTAACTGTTTAGTTAAACCCAAGATGTGGCGGCCTCGGCGATGGCGCAAGGGGACGGCGAGTCCTGCCAGTACTGCCTCGCGACTAGACCAGCTCGGCCTGGACCTGGATGTCCACCGCTTTGAGCGCCCTCGACACCGGGCAACCGACCTTCGTCTCTTGAGCGATGCGGTCGAACGTCGCTTGGTCGATTTTCGGGACGGCCGCCTTCACGGTCAGCGCTATTCTCGTGATCGTGAATCCGTCGCCGACTTTCTCGACGGTGCAGGCGGCGTTCGTCTCCACCTTCGTTCCCGGCGTCCCGTTCTTCTCGAGCGCGCCACTCAAGGCCATACTGAAGCAGGCGGCCTCGGCCGCGGCGAGCAACTCTTCGGGATTCGATCCGCTCGCATTCTCGAAGCGGGACCCAAAGCTGTACGAACCGGAAAGTCCGGTCTCTCCGCGAAAGCTGCCGTTGCCGCCTTTGAGTCCGTTGTTCCAGACGGCGCTCGCTTTTCTCGTTGGCATGACGAACCTCTTGGGTGCTGGGTGCCGGGTGCTGGGTGCTGGGTGTTGGGTTCTAGATGATAGCTTCACCGTAACAATCTTTGTATCACGCTTTGGAAGCACCTAGCACCTAGCACCCGGCACCTAGCCCCTGGCCTCATGCCTCTAGTAATCAAAGTTCGAGAGAACGGCCCGTTCGCGATCGACGTGACGACCGGCGACTTCCTACTCGTCGACCACAACGACCAACCCATTGCCATTCCACCGCTGAAGCCCGGCAAGACCACGGTCACGCTCTGCCGTTGCGGCGCGTCGTCGAAGAAACCGTTCTGCGACAGCACCCATAGCACGATTGGCTTCAAGGGCGCGAACGAAGCAGCGCGGCTGTTCGATCAGCAGCAGCACCCCGCGACTCCCAAGGACGGATGAGCGTATCCACGCGCACCGCTCCGCGCAGCGAAGCAGAACTGGACGATGGATTGGCTGAGCCGCGCGACGCGACAATCGAGGCGTTGCGTCGAGCGCCAGGCGACATCGTTATCCTGGGCGCGGGCGGAAAGATGGGACCGACGCTCTCGCGCATGGCGGCCCGGGCGGCCGCACGCGCTGACGGTTCGAAACGGCGCCGCGTCATCGCGGTGTCGCGCTTCACATCGTCTGGAGTGATCCGCACGCTCGAGCAGCACGGCGTCGAGACGATTCAAGCCGACCTCCTCGATCAAGACGCCGTGATGCGTCTTCCCGATGCCCCGAACGTCATTTTCATGGCGGGGCAGAAGTTCGGGACTTCGAACGCGCCATCGCGGACGTGGATGATGAACGTCGTCGTGCCGGCCTACTGCGCCACGCGCTACGCGAAATCCCGCATCGTGGCATTCTCGACGGGCAACGTCTACCCGCTCAGGGGTGTGCTCGGTGGCGGCGCTTCTGAACGCACCAAGCCACAACCCTTGGGCGAGTACGCCGCGTCCTGCCTCGGCAGGGAGCGGGTGTTCGAGTTTTCTTCGACGGCGCACCGCACGCCGGTCGCCATCATGCGGCTGAACTACGCCATCGACCTTCGGTACGGCGTTCTCGCGGACCTCGCTCAGCGAATCGTGGCCGGCAGTTTGGTTCCGATCGAGATGGGATACGTAAACGTCATCTGGGAGCGCGATGCCAATCGCGTGGCGTTGGAGCTGCTGCCGCTGGCGTCGTCGCCTCCGTTCGTTTTGAACGTCACGGGCACCGAGACGCTCTCCGTGCGGACACTCGCCACCGAGTTGGGGAACCGACTCGGGAAGCTGCCGCATTTCAGCGGGTCGGAGGCTCCCGACGCGCTGCTCAGCGACACGTCGAAAATGCGCGCGGAGGTGGGGGAGCCGGAGATGTCCGTCGAGACGATGCTCGACTGGGTCGCCGACTGGGTCCGGGAAGGACGGCCGCTCATGGACAAGCCGACTCATTTCGAGACGCGCGACGGTTCCTTCTGAGATGATCGAATCGCTTCCCGTCTCCGCGCGAGAGCACCTGCGCACCGGCGTGGCGATTCCCGCGCATCCGCTGGCGCTCACAGCGGCGCGGACGTTGGACGAGCGACGTCAGCGCGCGCTCACGCGTTACTACTTCGATGCCGGCGCGGGCGGAGTGGCGGTCGGAGTCCACACGACCCAATTCGCCATTCGCGAGACGACTCACGGTCTCTACCGCCCGGTGCTGGAGCTCGCCGCGGAAACGGTGCGCGCGCGACGCGCAGAGCGTGCGAGGCCGTTCGTGATGGTTGCGGGAGTCTGCGGCGAGACGGAGCAGGCGGTTTCGGAAGCCGAGACCGCGCTCGCGTACGAATACGACGTCGGACTTCTGAGTCTCGGCGCGCTGGCCGACGCGACGAGGAGCGAGTTGCTCGCGCACTGTCGTGCCGTCGCGGACGTCATTCCGCTGTTCGGCTTCTATTTACAGCCGGCGGTTGGGGGCCGGGCATTGGATTACGCTTTTTGGCGCGAGCTGGCGGAAATCCCGAACCTATGGGCGGTGAAGGTCGCGCCGTTCGATCGCTACAAGACCTTCGAGGTCGTGCGCGCGATCGGAGAGTCCGGCCGGGAAGACGTCGCGCTCTATACGGGCAATGACGACAACATCGTCGGCGATCTCGTGACACCGTATCCGGTAAGTGTCGGCGGCGGTCGGAGCATTCGATGGATGGACGGCGGTTTGTTGGGCCAATGGGCCGTCTGGACGAAACGCGCAGTCGATCTGCTCGCGCGTGCCCGCGCCGCGCGAGCCGGCGGCGCGTTGGAGACCGAGTTGTTGCGCGAGGGTGCCGCGCTCACCGACGCCAACGCGGCGATCTTCGACTCGGCCCATGGATTCGCGGGCTGCATCGCCGGAATTCATGAGGTGCTGAGGCGTCAAGGTTTACTCGCCGGCACGTGGTGCCTCGATCCACGCGAGTCGCTCTCACCTGGGCAAGCGCAGGAGATCGATCGCGTCTGTCGTGTTTATCCGTTTCTGGCGGACGACGATTTCGTCGCGACTCGGCTGGACGACTGGCTGGCCTGAGCGGGGAGCAGCGACGCGACCCACGTATCGCGTACCGGGCGCTCGAAGCGCTCGCGATAGCCTTTCGCGTCGGTGATGCTGGTGTCGAACACGCTGGTGTCCGCCGTGATCTTACCCATGGCGAAGAACGTCGACACTTCCTTTCTCAGCGCGAGCTCGGGCCGGCCTTTCGCGTCACGATAGAACACCCGGCCACCAGCTACGAGACTCGTGGCCAAGCGACCTTCCACGGCCTGCAGCGCGCGAAAGAGCCCGTCGATGGAACATCCGGACGCCTGCTCCGCGGTTGGATCAACCCCGATCGTGAGAAAGCGATCCTCCCGCCAATCCCGCGCGTTTCGCAGCGGAGCGCCGTGCGCTTTCCATTGCGCGAGAAAAGCGTCGACGTCCTCGAGCAGAACGTCCGCTTCGTCTCCATGCAGCGAACGATCGCTCGCGAAGATCCAGACGCGAGCGTTGGATGGCAGTTGGTCGAACTCGACTCTTGGCATCGTCGTGAAAGATAGCTCCAGTTGGGATAAGACCTACTCTTCCTCCGGTTTCCCGAACATCAGCAACATGAATTGCCGATCCTCGGCGCGCGCGAAGAGATAGATGTAATCGCCCGGCAGCAGAACCGTCGCACCCTTCGGCGGGATCATCTCGTCGCCACGGATGATGAGCGCCGCCGCGGCGCCTTCGGGAAATGGCAACTCTGAAAGCGGTACGCCCGCCACGGCGAGCGCCTCATCCACGTAAAACGTCATGAGGTCGCCCTTCAGCGGCACCTGCGACTGGAGCTCGAGGACCGCGTGCGGCCGCGGCGGCTCGTCCACCTCCATCCCGAAGAGCCGCGTCGCCAACGTCACCGTGGCACCGGGAAGAATGGCGTTCGCCACGACGACGAAGAACACGACGTTGAAGATCAGATGCGCGCCGGGCGCGCGCTCGAGCACAGGAAAGATGGCCAGGACGATCGGCACGGCGCCGCGCAGGCCCACCCAGCCGATGTAGCCGGCCTCGCGCACCGAGTAGCCGAACGGCAGCAGGCATGCGAGGGCGAAGACCGGACGCGCGATGAAGGCAAGAACCAGCGCCAGCGCGATTCCGGGAACGGCGACGGCGGGCAGTTGCGTCGGGAAAACGAGCAGTCCGAACACCAGGAACATGATGATCTGGCTGAACCAGGCCATCGCGTCGTGCGTACGAATGACGCCATGACGGTACGGTAGGGTTCCATTGCCGATCACGAGCCCCGTGACGTACACCGCGAGAAATCCGCTGCCGTTCATCAGCGTCGTGACTCCGAACGACAACAGCGCGAGCGCGATGGTGACGACCGGGTACAACCCCAGCGCGCGAAGGCGAAGCCGGGCGAGTGATTTCGTTGCGAGCCACCCCACGACGTAACCGAGAACGGCTCCGAGGACGAGCTGGAGCGCAACCTCACCCGCGAGGTGCGGGATGCTGGGCCTGTCTCCGCGCGCGAGCGCCGCCGTCAACGCCACGGTGAGAATCACGGCCATCGGGTCGTTGAGCCCGGACTCCACCTCGAGTGTCGACCCGACTCGCCGGCGCAAGCTGATCCCGCTGCTGCGCAGCACGGCGAATACGCTGGCAGCATCGGTCGAGGAAACGATGGCGCCGAGCAGCAACGCTTGCGGCCAGTCGAATCCCAGCAACCGGGCGCCAGCGGCGGTGAGGGCGGCGGTGCCGGCGACTCCGAGCGTCGCGAGCAGGCCCGCCGGCGCGATCACGCGACGGAAGGATTCGACGGGTGTGTTCAGTCCACCGTCGAAAAGAATGAGCACCAGCGCCGCGATCCCGATGCGAAACGCGAAGCGGAAATCCTCGGCCTCGCCGAACGGGATGCCGCCCACGCCTTCGCTCCCCGCCAACATCCCGATGGCGAGAAAAATCAGTGCGACGGGCAACCCAGTGCGCTCGAAGACCCTCGAAAAGACGACACTCGCCACCACAAGGGCGGCGAACGTCGTGAACAGCAGAGCGGTGGCGAGCGGTTCGGGCTGCACGATGAAAAGTGATAGGTGATAGGTGATTGGTGGTAGGTGATAGGGGAACCCTCACCCATCATCCAGCACCTACCACCTACCACCTACCACCTACCACCTATCTCTTCACCGTCAGCGGAATCGGGTTTTTCAGGTAGATCGGCTTCTCCTCACTGCGGAAGTGCAGGATTCGCCAGAACCAACTTTCCTCGCGCGGCTGGCCGCCGTGCTCCATGACGTAGCGCGCCACCTCGGCAACGTGCTCTGGGTCCATGCGCAGGCAACCGTGGGACGCGGCTGCCCCGAGTCGCCCGGTTTCCGCGGTTCCGTGGATGTAGTAGTCGGGCTCCCTGAAGAAGATCTTCACGACCTTCATCGGGTTCGCGGGGGCGCCCGGTGGCTGCGGTTTGTATTTCTTCGCCCACGCGGAGTTCGGCGGCGGCGTCCATCGCGGATTCCACACGAGCTTCCGGATGCGGTAATTGCCTGGTGGCGTTGGATAGCCGTCCGTGCCGTCCGAGATCGGATACTGCCATACCAGCGTGTCGGCCTCGAACATCTTCAGGCGCTTGTCGGAGAGGTCCACCACAAGGCGCAGATCCGGTTTATCGGTCGTCGCGGCGTTGCTGTCGCGCCCGCCCATCAAGAACGCCGTCCCGGGAACCGCGGCCGCGATCACGGGAACGACAGCCAAGTACATCCATCTGCGATTCAAATGCATCGTTCTGTTCGCTTCTCGTTTAGGAGTGCTATGAAAAGGGCAAGCGACGTTCCAATCGCGGCTGATGTTTTCGCGGCGACTTGCCGATCAGGCGTCGCATGCGTACGGATAAGCGACCCCAACCTTCGACAGATGACTCTTCCAACTGCCACAGCGCCTTCCCCCCAGTCGTCGAAGCACGATCGCCGCGAGTTCCTCGCCTATTTCTCCTCAGTCGGGCTCGGCACCACGCTGTTGCCGGGTGTGCTGTGGGCCAAGGTCGCCGCTGGCGCGGAGATCACCAAGGAGACGATCGCGACCGCGGAAGAAATCGCCGGCATGTCGTTCACCGACGAGGAGCGCGCGATGATGGTGCGGAGTCTCAACAATCAGAAGCAGCAGATCGACGCGCTTCACAAAGTGCCGCTGGACAACAGCATTTCTCCGGCGATCGTTTTCGAACCACTGCCGCCCGGAACGGCGCTGCCAGCCAAGACAAAGCGGCCGCTCGTACGCGAACGAGTCTCCGTCATGGCGCGGCCGGGTTCCGTCGAGGAGCTGGCGTTCTTGCCCGTGTCGCGCCTTTCCGAGCTGGTTCGCACGCGGAAGGTGAAGCCGACGGAGCTGACGGAGATGTACCTCGATCGGCTCAAGCGCTACGACCCGCAGCTCAAGTGCGTCATCTCGCTGACCGAAGATCGCGCACGCGCGCAGGCTCGCGCCGCGGACGAAGAGATCTCGCGCGGCACGTATCGCGGACCACTGCACGGCATTCCGTGGGGCGCCAAAGATTTGCTCGCGACGAAAGGCTACAAGACGACGTGGGGCGCCGGCCCATACAAAGAGCAGACGATCGATGCCGATGCGATCGTCGTGCAGCGACTCGACGCCGCGGGAGCCATTCTCGTGGCGAAGCTCACCCTCGGTGAATTGGCGCAGGGTGACAATTGGTTTGGTGGTGTGACGCGCAATCCGTGGTGGCCCGACCAGGGATCGAGTGGATCGTCCGCCGGTCCGGCCAGCGCCACCGCCGCTGGCATCGTGGGCTTCTCCATCGGCACCGAGACGCAGGGATCCATCTCGTCACCTTCGACTCGCTGCGGCGTGACCGGGCTGCGCCCCACGTTCGGGCGCGTTCCCCGCACGGGCGCGATGGCGCTCGCGTGGAGCATGGACAAGATCGGTCCGATCTGCCGGAGCGTGGAGGACTGCGCCCTCGTCCTGAACGCGATCTACGGCCCGGACGGGCAAGACTTTGCCGTAAAGGACTATCCCTTCAATTGGAACGCCTTAGTCCGTCCGTCGGCGCTGCGCGTGGGCTACTTCAAGGCGGCCTTCGATCAACCTGAGCGCGATCCCGCCAACCCCGAGCGTACCCTCCACGCGACGAAGATGCAGGACGACGCGGCGCTCGAGGTGCTCCGGCGCATCGGCGCTCGGCTCATCCCGGTGGAGCTGCCTCAATCACCGATCAGCTCGAGCCTCGTGCTGACGCCGGAAGCCGGCGCTGCATTCGAAACGCTGGTGTTGTCGGGCAAGGTGAAGGAAATGGTTCAGCAGGGCGCCGGTGCGTGGCCGAATACCTTCCGCGCCGCGCACTTCATTCCTGCCGTCGATTACATCAATGCGAATCGCGCGCGCGTGTCGCTGATGCAGCGCTGGTGGGACCTGTTCAAGGACCTCGACGTCATCGTGACGCCGACCAGCGGCGGCCAGGTTGGCCAGACCAACCTCACCGGGAATCCAGCCGTGATCGTCCCCAATGGTTTTCGGGAAGCGCCACTGCTTGGTGGGCCCGCGGCGGCCGCCGCCGCAGCGGCACGTCCGGACTCCACGCGCCCGGCGGCCGACACAGCCCGACGGTTGCCTCGGCCGCACACCCCCGTGTCCCTCACGTTCCTGGGGCCACTATTCCAGGAAGAGCGGGCGCTGGCTCTCGCGCATGCGTACCAGCAAGCCACCGATTTCCACCTTAAGCGTCCGCCTGGTTTCGGGGGATAGGGCAGGGTCAACCTTTGCTTGTAACTCTGTGTCCAATCCCTACGTAGGGATCTTCTCCTCGCAACCGGACACAGAGATGCCCGCAACCGGCGAATACCCGCTCCGACTCGTTGATTTCGAAGCACTCGAGCCCCTTCAGCCGCGCGAGGCGGAAGGACTGCGACCCCTCATCGAAGAGCTACTCGCGGAGCTCCGGGCAAGGAAGCGTCGCGCCCATCGCATCGTCGTGAGAACCGGAGGCAAGGTCGTGTTCCTCCGCGCGGACGAGATCGACTGGGTCGAGGCAGCGGGCAATTATGTAAGGCTACACGCGAAGGGCGAGTCACACCTCCTGCGTGAGAGCATGAAGAACATGGAAGCCAAGCTCGACGATCAGTTGTTCGTTCGCATCCATCGCTCGGCGATCGTGAACGTGGACCACATTCGCGAGCTACAGCCGTGGTTCCACGGCGAATATGTCGTCATTCTCGACGATGGGACGCGCCTGATGGCGAGTCGGGTGTTCAGCGACCGGCTCGATCGGCTGATCGCGTAAGCTCGAATCGCAGCGCGTCGTCCAATCGCGAGTGCCGGAACTCGAATCCGGCGCCCACGAGTCGCTTCGGGACTACGCGCTGGCTCGCGAGGATCGTGTTGTCGGCCATGGTCCCGAAGAGCAGCTCGAGCGCGACCGAGGGGACCGGAAAAAGCGCGGGCCTCCGCAACGCGCGCGCGAGCGCTTTGGTGAACTCCTCGTTTCTCACGGGTTCGGGCGCCACCAGGTTCACCGGCCCGCGAACCGCACTGGTATCCGCGAGAAAGCGAAACGCCCGAACGATGTCGTCGAGCGCAATCCAGCTCATCCACTGTCGGCCGCTGCCGAGCCGTCCGCCCACGCCAAGCTTGAATGGCGGAAGCATCCGGGCGAGCACGCCTCCATCTTTGCCGATCACCAGTCCCGTGCGGGCTGTAACGACGCGGATTCCTCCGGCCGCGGCTGGAGCGGTCGCCTGCTCCCACTCGCGTGCCGTCTGCGCCAGGAAGTCAGTTCCGGGGGCACTTTCCTCGTCGAGCACGTCGTCTCCGCGGTGCGCGCCATAGTAACCGATCGCGGAGCCACTGATGAACACGCTCGGCTTGTTGGCGAGGCCGGCAAGCGCAGTCGCGAGTGCGGTTGTCCCCCCCACTCGGCTGTCGCGGATACGCCGACGGCGTTGCGACGTCCAGCGTTGCGCGATGGGCTCGCCCGCGAGATTGATTACCGCGTCAGGGCGAGCGTGGGCCAGTTGCGCGCGATCGACGGTTCCCGCTTCCGGATCCCACGCAACCGCGTCGGTGACACCCGCCACTGGTTCAATTTGCTTGCGTGTCAGTCGGACGACCCGATGGCCATCGTCAAGCAGCGATTTCGCTATCCGTGAACCGATGAATCCGGAGGCGCCGCTGAGAAGAACTGTTGTCACCAGGCGAAAGGTGCTGGGTGCTAGGTGCAAAGTGCTAGGACTACGGGCTGGATGCCGCCGCTAGCACCAAGCCCTAGAACCCAACACCTCTCACCTAGCACCTACGGATACAGCCCCCGCGAATGCAGGATCGCACGGGCAATCACTTCAATCACTTGTGGCTGCTCGTAGTAACGTGCCTCGATCCTGTTGCGTAAGAGCGCGATGAGCTCTTCGGTCATTTGAGACCGCCCTTGGTTATTAGTGCTCGTGATGACTTCGCCATCGTTTAGGCGCATTAGTCGCTTTGCCGGACGCCTTGAAGTATCGGCACCGATCCCCGCGAGTTTAGCGTTGCGGCGGGGCAGGACTTAAGTCTTTGGCATAGATGGCAAACATCCTCTACGTCGATGATGAGCCCGCAATCGGCCTGATTCTCCAGGATACCCTGGAGCGATTGGGCCACAGCGCGATTGGTGCCAAGAACGTCCCCGAGGCATTGGGCGCTTTAGCGAAGGGCGACGTCGACTTGATCATCTCCGATTTCCGGATGCCCGGGCTGTCGGGCCTCGAGTTCCTCGAGATGTTGCGCGACGAGGGGCGAGATATCCCGCTCATCATGCTGACTGGATACGCGACCATCGAGCATGCCGTCGCCTCCATCAAAGCCGGTGCCGCGGACTACATCACCAAGCCATTACAGGCCGAGCAGCTCGAGCACGCGGTCAAGCAGGCGTTGGAGCTGACGCGTCTGAAACGCGAGAACGAGGCGCTTCGGCAAGAGGTCATGGAGATCCGCGCGACGCGTGAGATCGTCGCGAAGAGCGCCGCCATGCGGAATGCGCTGCAAACCGTCTCGACGGCGGCGCCGACTCGAGCCACGGTCCTGTTGCAGGGTGAATCCGGGACGGGCAAAGAGCTGTTCGCGCGCGCGCTCCACGACCAGAGCGACCGGCGCGACAGGACTTTCGTGAAGCTCAATTGCGCCGCCATGCCCGAGGGACTCGTCGAGAGCGCGCTCTTCGGGCACGAGAAGGGCGCCTTCACGGGAGCGATCAAGCGCGTCGCCGGCGCCTTCGAGCGTGCTGACGGCGGGACGCTGCTGCTCGACGAGATCACCGAGATGCGGCTCGACTTGCAGTCGAAATTGCTCCGGGTATTGCAGGAGCAAGAGTTCGAGCGCGTCGGCGGGAGCGACACGATTCACGTGGATGTTCGCATCATCGCGACGACGAATCGCGACCTGGGCGAGGCGGTGGAGCGCGGCGAGTTCCGTCGCGACCTGTACTATCGGCTGAGCGTCCTGCCGATTCAGATTCCCGCGTTGCGCGAGCGTCCGGATGACATTCCGATTCTCGCGCACCATTTCGCTCAGCGCGCCGCAACGGACCTCAACCGTGAGATCACGGCTATTGCCCCCAACGCGCTCGCCCTGCTGCAGCGCTACGACTGGCCGGGGAACGTCCGCGAGCTCCAGCACGCGGTGGAACGCGCCGTCATTCTGACGCCGGGACCGGTGCTCCTGGCGTCGAGCTTCGAGCCAATCCGCGCCGCCATGACCGGCCGACGCACGCCGCTCGCGGGACTCGCCGCGCTGGCGGATCCGGCTCGAGGCGAAGGCTCGGTGCTTCTCACCTCGCTGAACATCGACGAGGCCGAGGCGCTGCTCATCGAGCGCGCCCTCACGTCCACCGGCGGGAATCGCACGAAGGCCGCCGAGCTCCTGGGACTGACGGACCGGACCCTCCGGAACAAGCTGGCCCGACAGCGCGAGGCGACCGGCGAAAAGAGCTAGGAAAATATTTCCGCCCGGAAAGTTTTTCCTAGTGCCTCTGGCTCGCGCTGATCCAGTAAGTACGGACGTAGTAACGCCTTAGCCTGACGTGCCTGCTGGTCTGGCTGTTGCCTTTTACTGAGGCGGTGACGGGCTCCTTCCTTCCGCCACCACGCCATTCCGCCGCCGGAAAGGAGCGCAGCCATGATCGCCCGTACTTCGGTTTCCGTCCGCAATCGTCGGCCCCTCCGCACCTCGAAGCGCCCCGTGCGCGCTTTCGCTCCCACCGAGCGTGACGCGCTGCTGACACAGCATCTGGGACTCGTGCATCATGTCGCCCGGCAACTCGCCAACCGCCTCAGCACCGCCGCGGAGTTGGACGAGCTCGTGGGAGCCGGCACGGTCGGCTTGATCCAGGCGGTCGATTCGTTCGATCGCGGTCGCGGGCTCTCGTTCAGCACGTATGCGGTCCCGCGAATCCGCGGCGCCATTCTCGACGAGCTGCGCAAACAGGACCACGTCCCGCGGAACGTTCGCCGCCGGACGCGGGAAATGTCGCGCGCACGGGAATCTCTCGCCGCCGCGCTGCGCCGCGCGCCGACGGTCGAGGAGATGTCGCGCGTGCTCCAGGTTCCGACCGAGATGCTGCGCAAATGGGAATTCGATGCCGAAGGCGCGATGGTGTGCTCGCTCGATCAGCCGATGCGCAGTGAGCTGAGCGGCGTCACCCTCGGCGACACGATGACCGACGACCGCGTAGCCTCCCTCGACGACGTGCTGACGCACGAACAGGAGGTCGAGCAGCTCAAGATCGCGATCGCGTCCCTCAAGGAGCAGGAGCGGACGGTGCTCGCGCTCAACTTCTTCGAGGAGCTCAAGCTCCAGGAGATCGCAACGGTGCTCGGCCTGTCCGTTTGCCGGATCTCGCAAATCCGGACGGCGGCGCTCGCGAAGCTTCGCGTCAGGCTGAGCGACCTTCGCGCTGCCTGAGCGCGACGAGCGTCGGGACGCGAAATCCGTAGCGCTCCGCGAGTGGCTCGCCGCCCATCGCGCGAGCCAGCTCCGTCACGTAGGGAGTGAGTCCTGCCGACGGCGCTCCCGCGCCCTCGACGCGCGCCACGACCCAGTCGCCATCTCCGGCGACGGTGATCTTGATGTCGCCCGTGGTCCGGGACACCGTCGCGCCCATGACGATGAGCGCCCGGACGTACATCCAACGCGGCATTCGGACTGGGGGCGCGGAGCCGGCGTCGATCGAGACGGTACGATTGCGGTGTTCCGAGTGCATCTCCAGGACGGCGAGCGCCTCCAACGCCGCGTCGCCGGGGCCGAACGCTTCGGCGCCGCTCCGCGGCGCCCCAAGCGAGCGCACCACCGCGGTGAGCCCCTGAACCCGCGCGAGCTCGGTGGCGAGAATCGCGCGCGTCGTGGCCGGCTCGTCCGCCGGATCCTGCGACAGCTCGATGACGGCGGAAAGCGCGGCCGCACGATTGTTCAGCGCGTGAGCGATCCCGCGCAGCACGCACTCCACATGTCCGCTCCACTCCTCGAGCGCGGTCGCGCTCAGACGAACGCTTTCCTCGACTCGACTGACTTCGGCCATTTGGACCACCTCGGGCCACCCTTGGACCACCTTGGACCACCTGCGAGCACCTTGGGGCACCTGGGAGCACCTGGGAGCACCTGGGAGCACCTGGGAGCACCTGGGAGCACCTGGACGTGACCCTGGCGGTACAGGTCGCAGTTTCTCAGTGTACGTCGCCATGAAGTGACGTCCGACCGCGCGCGACGCAAGACGTCGGGCCGATTCCGCCGTTTTCTTTTGCCTCTCGTCATCGATGCTCACGGTTCTCGGTTTGGCCACGCAACTGCTTTCTGCCGTTCCGTCGGATACTCCGCCGCCCGCGCCCAGCCAGCGCGTGAAGGCGATCGAAGTCAGTGAGTGGTATGAGCGGCGGTTGAGTCTGCACCGCCGGCTGAGCTACACGGTTATTCCCTTATTCGCATTCCAGTATGCCGCCGGGAGTCAGATTTGGGATAAAGGACCTGACGCACCCGAATGGGCAAAGCGCGGACATCAGATCGGAGCGACAGCCCTCGCCGGCGTATTCACCGTGAATACGGTCACCGGGCTCTGGAATCTCTGGGACTCACGCATGGTGGAGGAAGGCAGGACGCGCCGCTATCTCCACGCGACATCCATGCTCCTCGCGGATGCGGGGTTTACGTGGGCCGGAGCGAAACTGTCGGAGGAAGCGGAAAAGGACGTGCGCAAGCGAAGGCTGCATCGCACGGTCGCGCTGTCGTCCATTGGGATATCAGTGACCAGTGGGCTGCTCATGAAGTTCCGGAACAAGTGACCCGAACCCTCTTTCATGAGCCCTCCCGCCGCGTTGGTTCAATTACTGGAGCCGTGGTCGCAGCTGTACAGCGATTCGAAGTTGCTGCCGACGTTGATCGTCTTCGCGCACATCGCCGCGCTCGTATTCGGAGGCGGTCTCGCGGTCACGCTCGATCGCGCCACGTTGCGCGCGGCGCGGGGCCCCGCCGAATTCCGGTGGCGTCAACTGGAGGAGCTGGCTTCGGCGCATCGGCTCGTGTTCACGGGCCTCGCACTATCGCTCGTCACCGGGGTACTGCTCTTCACGGCCGATATCGAGACCTACTTCGGCTCGCGGATCTATTGGACGAAGATGTCGCTCATCGGCCTGCTGCTCGTGAACGGCTATGTGATGACGCGCGCGGAATCGCGCATCCGTTTGACGCCAAACGCGGCGGACGACGTCGGTTGGAACCGGCTGCGATGGACGGCGGCGGTCAGCATGGCTTTGTGGTTTGCGATCGCGTTCGCCGGAGTCGCGCTCGGGAATGCCCTGTAAGGTTGGAATGGAGATGTCCGCATGACTGAAGTGGATCGGGAATGTCGGTCGTGCCCATTGGGCGAAGTCGTCGAGCGTCGGGAGTTCTTGCGCGACACCATTTCGCGCGTCCTTCTCGCCGCCGGCGCGCTCGCACTTGGCTCGAGCCGGGTTTCCGCGCTGACGGTCGCGTTCGCGCGCGGGACCGGGTCGCGCACCGATAAGACGTATTCGCTTCCAGCCGCGGACGGCGTCGTCATCGACAAGGACGAGTCGGTGATCATCGCCCGCTTCGACGGGCGCGCGTACGCATTTTCGCTGGCGTGTCCACACCAGAACACGGCGATCCGCTGGGAAGCGAAGAATCGCCGCTTTCAGTGCCCCAAGCACAAGTCTCGGTATCGGCCCGACGGTGCGTTCATTGAAGGTCGCGCAACGCGCGGGCTCGACCGGTTTGAAGTTCGACGCGACGGCGACAACCTGATAGTGAACCTCGACGCGATGTATCGCGAGGACAAGAACCCGACGCAGTGGGCGTCGGCGTTCGTCATCCTTTCGAGCACCGAGAAATAGCATGCCCTGTGAAGAGTCGCTGAGCCGGCGCGAATTTCTTGCGAGCGCCGCGGGCGCGGCGGGCCTGGTCGCCGTTGCCGGCTGCGGTGACGGCTTTGTCAGTCCCTTGGTGACGCAGGCTGTCTTGCCTCCCGGTCCGCTCACTATTACGGTCGCGGACTTTTCGCAGCTCGCAACACCCGGCGTCCTCGTTCGCGTACCCGGCGAAGCGGTCGCGGTCAAGCGCCTGGACGCGTCGTCATTCGAGGCGTTCTCGATGGTCTGCACCCACCAGGGCTGCCTGGTTGGGATCACGAACGGCCAGCAATTCGATTGTCCGTGTCATTTCTCGCGATTCAACAGCGACGGCGCGGTGGTGCGCGGCCCCGCGACCCAGCCCCTTCCAAACCTCACCACCTCCTACGATCCGGCGACCGATCAGCTTACAATCAGTTGATGTTGCTCGGCATCGCTGGGATGGTCGGCTCCGGCAAGACGACCCTCGCGCGCGCCCTCGCGTCGCGCTTCGGGCTGCAGCTCGCCCTCGAAAGCGTGGACGAGGAAAACCCCTGGCTCGAGCCGTTTTACTCGGGGCCGGAAGGCATGCGCAACTACGCGCTGCATCTCCAGCTGCACTTTCTCGCGACGCGCTTCGCGAGCATGCGCCGCATGCGTGGATTGGGCGGCAGCTGGGTGCTCGACCGCACGTGGTACGAGGACGCGGAAGTGTTTGCCGCTGGACTGCACGAGCAAGGGCTGCTTACCGCCGAGGAGTGGCAGCTCTACCGGCGGCTGTACTCGGAGCTGTTGTTCGCCCCCGCGGCGCGTCCGCCCCGATTGCTGGTCTACCTGCATGCCCCGCTGGAAGCGATCCTCTCCCGCATCGCCGAGCGCGGGCGACCCAAGGAGCGTGATACGGACCGCGCGTATTGGGAGCAGCTCCATGCGCGCTACGCAAAGTGGATCGACGGCTTTCGCCATTGTCCGGTGCTGTTCATCGACGTGCGCGAATACGATCTCTTCAAAGATCCGTCCGGCGCGGCCGAAGGAATCGCGTCGCGCGTTCGCCAACGGTTGGAAAAGGAGCTCCCGCAGACCGAGCTCTGGCCCGCGGTTCCACAGACCTCGGCATTCCAGGTCGCGCCGAGCTAGCCGCCTCGGATGGCTTGACCAAGCAGCCCGAAAGCCGGACCTTGCACTGCTGGCTGCGTGTATGAGATGACACCCATCTCGCTAGCCGGATCACATGCCTCGAAGACCAGCTTTTTTCACTGCGCTTGCGTTCGCCGTCGCGGCCTGCTCCGGCCGCGACTCTCGGGCTGCTGCTGATTCCGCCGAACTGGCCCGCGACCTCGCGCTCGCCAACCAGACGCCGGTCTACTCGCAGTTCCGCGATAGTGCGATCGCGGACGCGCCCGAAACCCGGACGCCGAACAAAGCGCCGACCCCGACTTCCACGAAACGGCCGGCAGCGCCAGCGCGCCGCACCACACCAGTCGTCGTCGAGGAGCGGCCGCACCCGGCTGCACCCGTGGAGACGCCCGTGGAACAGCCGGCGCCCGCGGCGCGCACACGTGGATTCAATGCCGGAACGAGCTTCGGACTCACCACGAAGTCGCCGATCTGCACCACCAACCTTCCGGGCGATAAGATCGTCGCGACGTTGACGGAACCGGTGCAGGGCGAGAATGGCGCGTACATGCCGGCCGGCACCACGGTCGTGCTCGAGGTCGCGTCGGTCACTCCTGGCGATCGGCCGGAGTCGGCGCAGATTTCGCTCCGTGTCCGTTCCATTGATCTGAACGAACAGCTGCTTCCCGTGCAGGGAGATGTCGCCATTCTCTCCGAGCTCGAGCGCCGCGAGCGGCCGCGCGACAAGGGCTCGGATCGTCGCAAAGTCGTGGGAGGGGCCGTGGCGGGCGCCGTCCTTGGACAAATCATGGGGCGTGATACGAAGTCGACCGTGATCGGAGCCGCTGCCGGCGCGGCGGCGGGAACCGCGGCCGCGGTGGCGTCGCGGGAATACGATGCCTGCCTCCCCGCCGGCAGCACCGTACGGGTCACGACTTCCCAGCAGATCACGCTGGGCGTTTGAGCGCAGCGCTTCGCCGCTTCCATCCGCTGGTCCGCGAATGGTTTCGTGAGACCCTCGGCGCCCCGAGCGCGCCGCAGCACAAAGGGTGGCCGGCGATCGCGGACGGTGAGCACACGCTCATTCTCGCGCCGACAGGCACCGGCAAGACACTCGCGGCGTTTCTCTGGGAGCTCAATGCGCTGATCGTCGAGGGAGTCGAGCATCCTCTCGCCAACGCGGTGCACCTTCTCTACGTCTCCCCGCTGAAGGCGCTGAACAACGACATCCAGCGCAACCTGGAAGGTCCGCTCGCGGAGCTGCAGCAGCGTTTCGGCGCGGCAGGAGAGCGCTTCCCTGAGATTCGCGTCGCGGTGCGCACCGGGGACACACCCGCTTCCGCCCGCGCGCGGATGCTGCGCAAGACGCCCCACATCCTGATCACGACACCCGAATCGCTGCACATCATGGTCACGACCGTGCGCGGCCGTGGCATGTTCCACGGCGTTCGCGCGGTGATCGTGGACGAGATTCACGCGATCGCCGGCACCAAGCGCGGCGCGCATCTGGCGCTCACGCTCGAACGTCTCGATGCCCTGTGCGCGCAACCACCGCAGCGCATCGGTCTGTCCGCCACGCAGAAACCGCTGGAGGAAATCGCGCGATTTCTCGGTGGTGTGTCGCCAAGTGGGCAGTGGGAAGTGGGTAGTGGGCAGTCACTCCCCACTTTCCGTCCCGTCGCCATCGTGGACTGCGGGCTGGTCAAGAAGATGGAAGTCAGCGTCCAGTCGCCGGTCGAGGATCTCGGCAAGATCGGCGGCACGATCTGGCCGTCGGTGGCGCCGCTGGTGTTGAAGGCGGTGCGCGAGAATCGCACGACGATCGTGTTCGTGAACAACCGCGCTCAAGCCGAGAAGATGGCGGCGCGGCTCAACGCGCTCGCCGAAGAAGCCATCGCGTTGCCGTATCACGGTTCGCTGTCGCGCGAGCGGCGTCTCATGCTCGAGAAGTCACTCAAGGCTGGCCACCTGCGCGCGCTCATCAGCACGAGCGCGTTGGAGCTGGGCATCGATATCGGCACGATTGATCTCGTAGTCCAATTGCAAAGTCCGAAGCGAGTTGCCTCAGGCTTGCAGCGCGTCGGCCGCGCGGGACACTCGATCGCGGCGACGAGCCGAGGCGTCTTCGTGCCGACGTTCCGCGACGACGGCATGGAGATGCTCGCCATCGTGCGCGCGATGCAGGAGGGCGACGTCGAGCCCACGCGCGTCGTACAGAACGCGCTCGACGTGCTCGCGCAGGTCATCGTCGCCGCCACCGCCGTCGAGGACTGGACGAGCGCGTCGCTCTTCGACCTCGTACGCCGCGCCTACCCGTACCACCGGCTCACGCGCGAAGCCTTCGACGAAGTCCTGGCGATGTTGGCCGGCAAGTATCCCAGCGACATCGCGGCGGAGTTGGACGCGCGGCTCACCTGGGACCGCACCACCGACCGCCTGACAGGGACCCGCGCCTCACGACTGCTGGCCATAATTAACGGCGGAACGATCCCCGACCGCGGACTGTACGCGGTGAACCTTCCCGACCGCACCCGCCTCGGTGAGCTCGACGAAGAATTCGTGCACGAGACGCGCGTTGGCGACGTCTTTCAACTCGGCTCGTCCACGTGGCGCGTCCAAAGCATCGAGCACGATCGGGTCATCGTGATTCCCGCGCCGGGTGCTCCGGCGCGCATGCCCTTCTGGCACGGGGAGTATGGAGCGCGGTCCGCGCACCTGACGGCGAGGGTTGGTGAGCTGCGCCGCGAGCTTGGCGCGGTCGGCGACGACTCGGCGCTCGCACGCATCGCAAAGGCGTACCAGTGCGATGAAGCAACGGCGCGCTCGTTGGCGAGATACGCGCAGGAGCAGCGCGCGGCGACGGGCATTGTCCCCGACGAACGGGTGCTGGTGGCGGAGCACTTTCGCGACGAAGTCGGCAGCGTCCGGATCGTGTTGCACGCACCGTTCGGGGGCCGCGTCAACGCGCCGTGGGGAATGGCGCTGGCGCAGCGATTCAGAGAGACGGTGCGCGTGGACGTGCAGGTGCAGACGACGGACGACGGTATCATGCTTCGGCTTTCGCAGCGGGACACGGCGCCGCCGATGCAACTCCTCCAGGGGTTGAGCCCGGAAGAGGCGACTCATCGCATCACGGCGGAAGTCGGAAACTCTTCGCTCTTCGGCGCCCGTTTTCGCATGAACGCAGCGCGCGCGCTGCTGCTCCCGCGGGGTAGTGCCCGCCGGAGGATGCCGCTGTGGCTGCAGCGTCTCAAGGCGCAGGACCTGCTCGAGGCGGTGCGCGAGTTCCCATCGTTCCCGATCCTGATCGAGACCTATCGCGACGTTCTGCAGGACGCGTTCGACCTCGCGGCGCTCCGAGACGTGTTGCGAGAGATCGAGGGCGGCCGGATTACGATTCG
Source organism: Gemmatimonadaceae bacterium (assembly GCA_040902075.1). Lineage (GTDB taxonomy): Bacteria > Gemmatimonadota > Gemmatimonadetes > Gemmatimonadales > Gemmatimonadaceae > DASPMP01. Next base: position 1,538 of record JBBDXZ010000062.1, on the reverse strand, counting down.
CGTCGTTCAGACGGAAGTGCCGTCCCCCATGGCACACGCGCTCCAGTTCGGGTTCGTGATGGACTGGATGTACGCGGACGACACGCCGCGCGCGGAACGCGCCGCGGCACTACTCTCTCTCGATACCGCGCTGCTCGAGGATCTTCTCGGGACGCCCGGCGAGCTCGAGGAAAACCTCTCGACCGCGCTTCGCGAGCTGCTGTCGCGCCGGCGCGGCACCGAGCCAGATCGGCGGGCGCGCACGGCGGACGAGCTGGCGATCTTGCTCGATCGTGCCGGAGATCTGACGCTCGCGGAGCTGCGCGAGCGCGTGACCAACCAGGCTGCAACCGGCGAACCGGTTCAGGATCTTTTGGCGAGCGGCAGAGTCGCCGAGATAGCGATTCCGACGAGCACCGGAGGAGGGATCGAGCGCCGATTCGTCCTCGTCGAATCGCTGCCGCGGTACCTGTCGGCGTTCGGCGAGCTGCAGATCCCGCCGACAGTGCCGGATCCGTTTCGCCGGCCCTCCCTGACGCCGAAGGCCGCTCGCAAGGAAATCCTGGCGCGTTTTCTCGCACTGTCCGGTCCGGTGACGGTGGACGAGATCCGCGAGCGCTACGATTTCGATGGCGAATGGGTTCAGAGACGTCTCACGGATTGGACGGATCGAGGCACGCTGGTTCGCGGCCGCTTCGCTCTGCCCGGGTACGAGAGCGCCGTCCGCTGGTGCTCCCGCAGAGTAGTCGAGCAGGCGCGCCGCCGGGCGCTGGCACTGGCGCGGCGTCAGGTTGAGGCGGTTTCTCTCGAAGCGTTCGCGCTCTTCGTGCAACGGTGGCAGCACATCACGCCGGATACTCGGCTGGAAGGGGTCGATGGGCTCGCGGATGCCATCCGGCGACTCTACGGGATCGCTCGGCCGCCGCTTGCGTGGGGAGCCGAGTATCTGCCGGCAAGGGTGAAGGGAGAGGCGCAGGTCCCCGCGCTGTCGCAGCTGTCGCACATGAGCTCGAGCGGTGAGCTCGTATGGGCCGGTGAGGGAGCGGCTGCGCGTGACAAGGAAGCTCCTGCTGGAAAGCTGCGGGGTGTGCGCTTCATGAAGCGCGGCAGTGAACGAGCCTGGCTCGCTCCTGTCGCCGACCCGCTGCTCGGCGATCGCGCGCGTGCCGTTCTGGAGCTGCTGCGTTCGCGCGGAGCCCTGTTCTTCTTCGAGCTTCAGCAAGCCACCTCACTCGGCGGACACGCGTTGCGCGACGCGCTGCACGAGTTGGTGGTAGCGGGACTCGCCACGAACGACACGGTAGAGGCGCTGGCGCATGTCGCGAGATGGCATCCATTGTTCGCGGACCATCGGCCTGGCGATCCCGACCCAGCGCGCTGGCTGCCGGCGGATTTCGTGCGGTCGCCGAACCGTCCCGTCGTGCAGCCTCGCGTGAACGTAAGGCGGTTGCCCCGATGGAAGCGTCCCGATCGCGATGGGAGCGGGGGGGGCGGGGGGGGCGGGGGGGGCGACGCTCCCTGGCCGGGGCGCTGGTCCTTGCTCGAGCGGTCTCCGTCGC
>JBBDXZ010000061.1:0-5587 GCA_040902075.1 Gemmatimonadaceae bacterium | reverse complement strand
GTTTCCGGCGCATGCCGAACGTGAGCCTACTGACATGACCACACAGGTCCTTGCTGTCGGCAAGTTTTGCGGGTACGACGTACCCCAGTCTTTCGAGAACCGCCAGCAATGTTTCGAGCTCTTTGAGCGATCCGCGGGCGACGGAAAGGTGATAGAGCAACTCGCGCCGTCCCTGGCGTCCCGATCCTTCGGCGATGTTGCTAGGGATTGAAACGGCAGCGCGCCGAAGCTGTGAGATCAAGCCGAAACGCTCTTCTGTCGGCAGAAGCCTCGTGACGCGGTAGACCTCGCAAACCAGGTCCATTCCGCGTTTCCAGGCGTCAAGTTGTTCGTACGAAGTCGCGGGCATTCTCGCCTCCAACAAAATCGGTATCTAGACTGTAGGCACGTTCGGCGACGCCGTTGTACCATTGGATTGCGATCCGTACCAATTCCACGCGGTCGACCCCTTTGCTCTTTTTCCCCTCCCCACTCCCCACTCCCCACTTCCCACTTTCTTGTGATCGTTCTTGGCGTAGATCCGGGTACACAGGTGACGGGATACGGCGTCGTCCGTGGCGCCAATGCCAACACGATGACGTTGATCGAATGTGGCGTGATCCGCACGCAGGCCCGCGATCCACTGCCCGCCCGACTACGCGAGATCCACGACGGCATCACGGAGCTGCTCGAGCGGCACAAGCCTGACGTGCTTTCGATCGAGGACGTGTTCTACGCGCGAAACGTGAGAACCACGGTGACACTGGGACACGCGCGCGGCGTGATCCTCCTGGCCGGCGAGCAGCACGGGGTGCGCGTGCACGAGCTGGCGCCCGCGGCGATCAAGAAGGCGGTGGTGGGCGCTGGAGCGGCGACGAAGGAGCAAGTGCAGTTCATGATCATGCGCCTCTTGCGATTGAAGGCCGCTCCGAAGCCATCCGATGCCGCGGACGGCGTGGCGGCTGCCCTCGCGTTCATCATGGGTGCCCATCTGGAGGCCGCGGTGCGAGCGGCGAACGGCCGGGGAGGCCGAGGAGGAGGAGGCCGGTGATCTCCCAGGTCACCGGGACGCTGGTCGCGAAGGAGCTGGACCACGTCGAGCTGATGACGGCCGGTGGAATCGCATACGAATTGACGATTCCCCTGGGCGTCTACGAAAAGCTCCCTCGCAAGGGCGAGACCTGCACGCTGCACACGTATCTCGTGGTCAAGGAAGACGGGTGGCAGCTCTTTGGGTTTGCGAACGCGTTCGAGCGGCGTGTATTTCAACGTGTCCTCGACGCGAAGGGAGTGGGACCGGCGCTCGCGATCGGGCTGATGTCAGCGCTTTCGGCGGAACGGCTCGTCCGCGCGATTCGGGAGAAGGACGTCGCGACGCTTCAAGGGGCGCCGCGCGTGGGACGCAAGAAGGCCGAGCAGTTGATCCTGGATCTCTCGGAGAAAATGGAAGATCTAGCCGCGGACATGGGTCAAGGGACACGGGAGAGGAGTGGCGGGCCCATTCCGGAGGACGCCGTTCGAGCGCTCGTGTCGCTAGGATATTCGCCGCAGGATGCTGAACGCGCGGTGAAAGCGGCGCTGGACGGCGGCTCGAAAGGCGTGAGCGCGCCGGAACTCATTCGTGAAGCACTCGCCAAGGTGACTGATGCTCGCCGCTAAACGAACGTCGACATTCACGGAATCCGTGATCCGCGAGATGACGCGGATCGCGAATCAGCACGAGGCCATCAATCTCGCGCAGGGATTCCCCGACTTCCCCATGCCGGAGCCGATGAAAGAGGCGGCGTGCGCCGCGATCAACGGTGACATCAATCAGTATGCGGTCACGTGGGGAAGCGCGGCGCTCCGCATCGCCATCGCCCAGAAGTACCGCAAGTGGTATCAGATGGAGGTCGATCACGATCGCGAAGTGACAGTCACCTGCGGCGCGACCGAGGCGATGGCCGCCGTATTCATGGCGCTGATCGATCCCGGCGACGAGGTCATTGTCCTCGAGCCCTTCTATGAGAATTACGGGCCTGATGCAATTCTGGCCGGCGCGTCGCCCGTGTTCGTGCCCTTCGAGCGGCCGAATTGGACGCTGGATGCCGACCGTCTCCGAAAAGCGTTCACGAAGCGGACAAAAGCCATCATCCTGAACACCCCGCACAATCCGACCGGTCGCGTGCTCACGCGCGAGGAGATGGACCTGATCGCCGAATTGTGCCAACGATACGACGCCTGGGTCATCACCGATGAGCCGTACGAGCACATCAGATACGCCGGAGACCATCACGTCATGGCGACGTTCCCCGGTATGCGAGAGCGCACGATTACGATCTCCAGCCTCTCGAAGACTTTTAGCTGTACGGGATGGCGGCTCGGTTACGCGATCGCGCCGGCGGCCCAGACCGGGGCGATCCGCAAGGTGCACGACTTTCTCACGGTTGGCGCTCCGGCTCCGCTGCAGGCGTCAGGCGCGATTGGGTTTGCGTTCGACGCCGATTACTTCAATCACCTCGCGCTGGACTACAAAGCACGGCTGAACATGCTCGCGCCGGTGCTACGCGAGGTGGGGTTCACGTTCTCGACGCCCGAGGGCGCGTATTACATCTTCGCGGACTTCTCGGGGATCAGCGACAAAGGCGACGTCGAGTTCGCGAAGTGGCTGGTCGAGGAAGTCGGAGTCGCGACGGTCCCCGGCTCGAGCTTCTACAACGACAAGACGGATGGGAAGGACTTCGTGCGCTTCGCGTTCTGCAAGAAGCTCGAAACCATGAAACGCGCGGCGGACCGTCTCGCCGATCTACCGACGCATCTTTGAGGTCAGGGAGCAGGGACTAGGGAGCAGGGGTTAAACCCGCTGAGTGCCCTGCTCCCTGCTCCCTGCTCGTTACCGGCCTATCCCGACGACCCCGATCATCACGCCGCTTTCGGTCGCCGGGCCTCGGCGTCGGATAGACGTCGAGACGCCCAGCTCGTAGCCGAGCAGCCGGAAACCCGCGCCTGCCCCCGCCTGCCAGCCGTCGGTGATCGAGGCAATGCCCCCACGCAACGGGATGAATGGCAGAATACGCCACTCTGCCCCCACACCAAAGTGGGACCGCGGTCCGAAGATGATGGCTTCGTCGCCGCCGGTGTACGTCTTCATGTCGGCGGTGAGTGTCAGCGATGACATCGGCCTGAACGCGGCGCCTATCGCGAGCGCGGGCTTGAATTGCTGCGCCGCGACGAGATCTCGCAACGCCTGCGGAGCGTTGCCGTATGGCTGCTCGTCGAAATCCGTGCTGTTGGAGCCCTGTTGGAACGTGCCCGTGCCTGGGAGGTAAGCGAGCTTCGTCGTGTCCCACTTGAAGCTGTTGAACACGTTCTCGGCGAGCACGCCGATTTTCCACGGGCCGCCTGACCAGGCCAGCGAGACATCCGCGCCGACGCCGGTACCAGCGACGCCCTTGTACTCGTCATCAGGACTCAAGACCAAAGCATCGTCTGTGCGGACCGTGATGACGGGAAAGCGCAACTGAATGTCATCGGTGCCGAGCACGCTGCCGATGTCATCGGCGAGCACGAGCGCATGGCCCACCACGTATTTGCCCGTGATGCCTATGGCCGCGCGCTCGTTCGACAAGAACCCACCAGTCAGCTTCACCGGAAGCGGCGTCGCGAAGCTCAAGCCACCCGCGCTGATGGCGCCTGATCGAATACTCGTACCGGTGAAATCGAGAGTCTTTGGCTGACTGGAATTGTTGCCCGCGTTGCCGAACATGATTGCTTCAAAGGCGTCCGGGCTGAGGTCGACGTTCGAGTAGAACGAGGTACCGACCTGCAGTCCAAACGGGCCGAGCGACAGAGCGATTGGGGTTACGCCGGCGTCGACTTTGCCGCGCTGCTTGCCTGCGAGACGCACCTGGTCGATCCACGCGACGCGCGTGACCGAGTCCACCACCTTGCCGCTGAAGGCGTTCAGCGCCGTAACATCGATCGGTTCGAGACCAGCATTCCCACCGAAGATTCCGAGGCCCAGCGACAGGAAGGGCCGCCCGGGCATCGCGAGATTCGCGGGATTCCACGCGACCGCTTCATACCCTTTGGCAATGGCCGTGAAGTTTCCGCCCATGCCGTGTGCCGCGGCGCTTGCGTTTGGCAGCTGCGCCAGAGCCGAACTGATAGAGCCGGAGACCAGCGCCGCGACGAGACCAACGCGGCACATCGAGACTTCCAGAGATGCGCGCATGTTAGTTCGCCACCGGGGTGCCAGTAAGAATCTTCAAAATCAGTCGATTCGCAATAATCACGACTTGCCTCGGCGTGACGTCGATCGGAGCGGTCGAGTTCACACTTCCGCTCACGGTCAAGCCCACTTTCTTTCCAAACAGATTCTGCATTTCCGCTGTGTTCAGCGAGACCGACCGCGGCTGGTCCGTGCCGGTCGGCAACGAGAGCGTCTTGCTGATGGTTTCTCCCGCGAGCGGCCCGAACCCGAACTGCATGTCGAGGTTGCCCGTGACGTTGAAGGGGTTCGTGATGGTCATGGCGAATTCGGCGCTCACCACTTTGTCGGTGATGCTCGCGTCGATCCCGTCCAGCGGGAGTGAGTCGCCGGCGATCGACGCCATGGTCTTGTTGACGACGTTCATGCGGACCTGCGCCACGCGAAAGTCCGGTACCGATCCGGCGCTGACGAGCGTGCCGTTGGCGTTGATGAATTCGTTGTGATCGCCGATGGGAGACGTCAGCGTCAAGTCAAAGGCGAGCGCGCTCGTGACGTTGCCGGTCTGGAGCGGGATCGTGCGAGTGAGAATGGCGCCGGGAGCAAAGGCGGTCGTGACGCCATTGACGGAGTCCTTGCCCACCACCAACGAGCCGCTGCGCACGACGATGACCATCCGCCCTTGTTGCGCCGGGTCCGAGGAGGCCGGAGCGTTGGTTTTTACCATGAGGGGATCGAACGACAGGCTGTTCGTCACCTGGAGCGTGACCGTGCCGCCCGTGAGAGTGGCCGACACTACGTCCGTAGGGAGCGATGTGGTGCTGCCCGTCGCCAGTACAAAAGCCGGCTTGAACGCGTTGGTTCCGTTGAGCGTCACGCATTGCGCGCAGTCGTCGCCAACTCGGCGGGTGAAATTCACACCGGTGATTCCGCCCGTCATCTGGAAGGCGCTGCTATCGGGCGGGGTCGACCCAGTGGTGCTGAAGATGCTGACGCCGGCCGGAAGGAGCGACGCGACCGAGACTTTGACGGTGTCCGCGGGGAGATTCCAGGTCTGTTCGAAGATCGGCTTGGGATCGTTGATGAAGCTCGCGATGTCGCACGCGCCGACGCCAAATGCCATGCCGAGTAGCGCCGCGCGGCGCAATCGGTGAGAAAATGTCATGCGATTACCAGCCAGTTTTTGGAGGGGCCGCGCTCGGGAAGGCGTGAGCGCCGCGACTACGGAAGAGAGATGGAGTGTGGCGCGCTGTCAGGACCAAGTCAACGTCTTGACGACACAGAATTTAAAGAGGCACGGCGCGCTGCGTCCGTGACCAAAGCCACAGGCAGAAAAAGCTCGGATTTCGGCGTCTCTTCGGCTATGATAGGTGATAGGTGATAGGTGATAGGTGATAGGTGATAGGTGGTAGGTGGTAG
>JBBDXZ010000060.1:14909-35698 GCA_040902075.1 Gemmatimonadaceae bacterium | reverse complement strand
CTTTGGATTTGGTGGTGGGGGGGGCGGCGGGGGTGGAGCGGGTGGGGCCGGCGCGTCTGATGACCGCGGCATCGATCCGGCGAAGCCTCTGCTCCTGCGCGGCGCCAACGAACAGACCAGGAATTCAGGATTCGCTCGCGACTGGCTCGGCGTCACGAAACAGCCTGAGCCCATCGTGGTGGAGGACGCGGCGTTCGGGAACCCGATCAAGGCGGCCGACACTGAGCAGTACCTGGTCACCCGCGGCACGTTCGTGGATTTCCCGAATCTTTACACCGGGAAGTCGCTCGCGTCCCTGACGAGAATCTCCGACGCAAATCCGCAGCAGAAGAATTACAACTGGGGCACGGTGGAGCTGGTCCGCTGGACCAGCGCCGACGGCGTACCGCTCAAGGGCCTGTTGTTCAAGCCTGAGAACTTCGATTCGACCAAGAAGTACCCGATGGTCGTGTACCACTACGAGCAACTCTCGCAGGGTCTGCACAGCTATGTAGCGCCGACTGGCCGCAACGTCATCAATCCGACGCACTACGCGTCCAACGGCTATCTCGTCTTCGAGCCCGACATTCATTACGAGGAGGGATATCCCGGACCGAGCGCACTCAAGTCCATCGTGCCCGGTGTCACGATGCTCCTCGCTCGCGGCTACGTCGATCCCAAAGCAATCGGCATCCAGGGCCAATCGTGGGGCGGGTACCAGGGCCTCTACATGATCACGCAGACGAAGATCTTCAGCGCGGCGATGTTGGGTGCTCCCGTGGTGAATATGACGAGCGCATACGGTGGCATTCGCTGGGGGTCCGGGCTTGCGCGGGCGTTCCAGTACGAGGCCACGCAGAGCCGGATCGGCGGATCGATCTGGGAGTACCCGACGCGCTTCATCGAGAACTCGCCACTCTTCTGGCTGGACCGCGTGAAGACGCCCGTCTTCTTCATGCACAACGACATGGACGACGCGGTACCATGGTACCAAGGCATCGAGGCGTTCGTCGCGCTGCGGCGGCTGGGGAAGGAAGTGTATTTGATCAACTACAACAACGACGTGCACAATCCCCAGAGTCGCGCGAACCAGAAGGACATGGCGATGCGGATGGAGCAGTTCTTCGATCACCATCTCCGGGGTAAGCCGGCTCCGGAGTGGATGAAGAAGGGGATTCCTTATCTGGCGAAGGGCCGCGATCAGGTGCCAACGCCGGCGAACACACCGCTTCAGGCGGGGCAGCAGATCCCGCAGCCCTAAGAGACGTACTGACGCTAGAACCTCGCGATCAACCCTCCATACAAGCTTCTCGGCGGTCCGGGTTCGTAGAACCGGCCGCCGAATGCGTTTACGACCACCGACGTGTTGTACTCGCGATCGAACAGATTGAGGATTCCGATAGTGGGCCGGAGGTCCAGGCCGGCCACGGGAAGGCTCCGAACGCCAGCGCGGAAGCCATGGATGACGTACGACGGGGAACGCTGCGTGTTCGCGTTGTCCACGGGGATCGAGGACGAGGCACGCGTCTCGAAGTCGACAAAGAACCAGTCTGGTTGATACGACAGCGTTGCGTCTCCTCGATTGGCCGCGACACCAGGCACGCGCTTGCCGTCGTGTACGCCGGTGAAGTTACTGAACCGTTCGAAGCGGGCGTCGGTGTGCGCGAACGCCGCGCGCAGGGAGGCGCTCCACGGGAACACGAGGTGGGCCGCGGCTTCGATTCCACGGTTTTTCGTAGAACCCGCGTTCTGAAAGAACTGCCTTCCGCCGGGGGTCACCTCGAACGGGATCAGCGCGTCCCGCACACGTGCTTGGTAGGCCGCGAGCTGGACGGATCCCGCGACAGGCCCGGCATTCAAATGCTGTCTCGCTCCGACCTCGAACGAGCGCGTGCGTTGCGGATCGAGCGCCGGATTCATGCCCCCGGCGCCCGACGGCTGATTGGCGAGCTCCGTCGTGGTGGGCGTCTCGAACGACGTGGAGTAGTTCGAGTAGAGGTCCAGCGCGCGTGTCGCGCTCAAACTGAGTCCAACCGAAGGGCTTCCGGCGCCCATCGTGCGCTCGCCCGAGTCATCCGGATTTGTCGCGTCGACCAAATGGTCCGTCACACGAAACCGCACGCGATCATATCGCACGCCGAACAGTGCGAGAACGCGCGGCAGGACATCGACAGTGCCCTGTAGGAACAGCGCTGTGTTGTCGACACGCTCGAATTGATCCATAGTCGTCGCGCCCCGGGCACCCCCGCTGTTCGCATAGTTCCGGCGATCGTCGCGTTGGAGCTGAACCTCCGATCCCACGGAGACCCGCAGTTTCCGCCCAGTGAAATTCGGATTTGCCGATAGGGCGGCCCGCGCGCCGCCGGCGTCACGATCGATGACGACGACCGTGCCCGGAATCGGATTGTCGACCTGCCTCCGAAGCCCGTGCACCGAGAGCTCGACATCCAGATCCGCTACGCGTTGACTCCACGCGGCGCCCAGCTGCCCCTGTCTTCCCCGTTCCATCGTCTGGTTGTTGCGATTGGTCGGCGAAACAGTATCGCGGTTGGCTTGGAGGAGTACCGTGTTCAGCCCACCAGGGTTTTTCGCGTCGTACTCAGCCCAATTGCCGGTGAACGAGAGCGATCCCCGCGAATCGCGGTGTCTGATCGCGAAACCGACGTGGTCGTTCGTCGCGGTGTTCCACTGCCGGAAGCCCTTGAAGAACATTCGCGAGCCGAGAACGGTGTACGCGGTTGAATCGCGGTGTCCACCCACGCTCAGATGCTGCCTGGACAACCCGTGCGCGCCGATGTCGGTTCGAAGGACGCCTCCCAACGTACGGGACATGTCGTCGACGGCATCGTCGGAAGTCAGCTGAATGACGCCGCCCGACGCGTTGCCGTGGAGCGCCGACGCGGGGCCGCGGATCACTTCGGCGCGCGCAAGCGTGGCGACGTCCACGTTGTTCATCGACGTCTGGCCGTCGGCGAGGGTCATCGGTATGCCGTCGAGGATCACGCGGACGCCGCGCACCCCGAATTGCGCCCGCGCACCGAATCCGCGGATCGAGATGCGCTCACCGAGCGCGTAGTTGAAGCGGTTGTCCACCTGCACCCCGGCGATTCCCGCCAGCGCCTCATCGAGCGCGAATCCGGGCTTGCCACGCTGAATCTCGTCGCGCGTCGTCACGCCAACGGCGAAGGGGACGCGCGACAGCTCGAGCGGGGTGCGTGTGACGGTGACGATCGTCGGCGCGAGAATGACCGTGTCCGTCCGCTGTCTCGTCGTATCAGACTGCGCCGCGGCCGTCGCGCCGAAGAAAAGCGCGAGGATTGGACGTGGGACCCGGGTTCGCATGGCCCCGGGTATCTACTCGGGAAAGGACCGGGACAGAAGACCCGCGACCAGCGACGGTCCCGGGTCTCGGAGAAGCGCTAGCGGCTCGCGACGCGTCCGGCTCGAGCGCGCAGCCCCGCTTCGACATCTGCCATGTTGACCCGGCCAGGCACGAGGTAATTCCCCTGCATCCTCGTGGGAACGTTGACGCTGGCGATTTGCCCGTTGATGCCTAGCTCGACGACCGCTTTGACCGTGTTGGACTCGCCGTCGCCCTGTGTGACGCCGAGGACGAGCGTCCAGACGCCATCATTGGTCCACTGCTTGTGCAGCGCATAGACGCCGGGGCGAGAGGTGTTCTTGAACTCGAGCGATACTGTGCGACGCGCACCGGCCACGATACCCTCAGCGGTTCCGGAAATGGGAAAATTCACCGGCGTCCCGTGATGGAACGCGTGGACCAGCAGGTACGCGCCTCGCGACGCGCTGTCGTACGGGTTGGCGGGGTACTCGATCGAGATCCAGGGTGGGCCGAGGCTCGTAAAGGCTGTTAGCGCCAGCAGAGATCCGAGCGAGAGTAGACGAATGGTGCGCATGGGAATCCTAGGTGATAGGGTGATTGGTGGTAGGTGATAGGGCTAGCTGGTAGTGGGTTTTGCCCTATCACCTACCACCTATCACCTACCACCTATTTCGTCCCGAGCCTCACGTTTCCTTTGAAGCTCCTCACTAAGACGCGCGCACCACCCATTCCGCTTGAAGTGCCCAGCTCCATTCCTCGTCCTTCGCGCCCCGCGATGGGCCGAGCGTTGGACCAAGCGTTCTCGATCGTGCCGGTCACCGTGGCCGCGTCGATCTCGACGCTCGCTTGGCGCGGCATCCTCACCTCGATGGAGCCGCTGTGCGTGTCGAACCGCAGATCACCACGGCGCGGAAGATCGCCAGTAAAGACGATCGGTCCGGTCACGGACTCGAATCTCCCTCGCTCCACGGTCCCCTCGCTCACGCGAATGGCGCCGCTCACCGTCGTGATCGTCACGTCCTCTCCATTGCCCTGCAATGTCACGTCTCCCGTGGCGGTTTTCAGTCGCGCGTAGCCTGGCGAACCGGACACCGTGACGGAACCGTCCATCGATTCCACGATGAGCTCGCGCGGTTTGGCGTTCACGCGTACCGATCCACCGACGATGTTGAGGTCGAGCCCACCGGTCACTCCCGACGCCTCGATGTCGGCGCTGCCCGCCTTGATCCAGACGCGCGCGTTTCTCGGAACGCGGAGCTCGAGCTTGTTGCCGAGCAGCGCGGTCTCGTCGATGGCCTCCACGAAGAACTTCATCCCGGTGACCGGGCCGGTGACGTTGTACGGACCACCATCCATCTTGCTCCCGGACGCGAGCACGCCGGTGAGCGAGATGGAATCGCGATCCCACGCGATGATTTTGACGCTCGACATCGCGCCGCCGAGCCGGACCGAGACGGTCGGTGTGCAGGAGCGGTGGATGTCCACCTTCTGTTGCGCTGCCGCGGTCGACCACGGGACCAGCGCGGCGAATGTGAGCGTCAACGTGAGCAAGCGGTTTCGCATGCGATTACCTCAAAAGGAAGACGAGAGCTCCGTCGCGCGCTGGAGCAGCTCGACTTTGCGTTCGTAATGGGCGGACAGGATTTCGACGAGCGCCTGGTTCGCCGGATCCGACGCGAGCGCGCTGCGCGCCTCGGCGATCGCGGTATCGATCGTCGCGAGCGAGCGCTCGACGATGCGGACCGTCGAGGGCGACAGCGCGTGCCGCTGGGACTCGAGCGACTCACGCAGTTCCGACAGCGTAGCGGAGTAGCTGCGATCGACATTGGCGACGGCGACCGGAGAGACAACCACCGGCGCCGGGCGACCCACCTTGGTCGCCTTGGCCTTGCCAGCCGTGCGCGGCATCAGAACGGCGGTTCCAGCGACGAGCACGATAGCGGCAGCCGCCGCCATCCAGCCGCTACGCCACCAAGATCCCGTATGACGCCGGGACGCGGCGGGCGAGCCGCGCGCGACGCGCGCGACGCGCCCGACGCGCGTCCGCACAGCGTCCCACGCCTCGGCCGGCGCAGCGATGTCGCGCGGCAGTGCGTGCGCCGCGGCGACGAGCTCCCGAACTCCGCGAAGCGAATCCCGGCAGACCGAGCATTCGGCGAGATGCCGCTCGATGCGCGCAGCGATAACGGCGTTCAGCTCGCCGTCCGCGAACGCGCTCAGCGTCTCGATGTCGTAATGGCTCATTGGCTCGTTCATCGTTCTCCCAACGCCTCCATCAACAGCTTGCGGGCGCGGTGGAGCTGCGCTCGACAGGTCCCCTCCGCGGTCCCGGTCATGGTCGCGATCTCGGCGTGCTGGTAGCCCTCGACGTCGTGCAGCACGAACACGGTGCGCGCCCCGTTCGGGAGCTTCGCGATCGCGCGCTCGAGGTCGATCCGTTCGTGCACGGACGCGGGACGTGCTACGCCGAGTTCAGACCCCTCGCTGCGCTCGGGGCGGCTGCTTCTGTGCTCGGTTCCCTCGTCCATCGCGTTCTCCGCCGTCTCATGCGTTTGACGCCGCTGCTCCCCCCGACCGTTGCTGAGCACGAGGTTCACCGTGAGGCGATAGATCCAGCTCGACAGCGCCGAGTCGCCTCGCCACGTCCCGAGCCGTTCCCAGACGTGAACGAATACATCTTGCATCAGCTCCGATGCACGCTGTCGAGAGCCACTCATACGCAGACAGAGCGCGAAAACGCGAGACGAGTGCGCGCGGTACAGCTGCGCGAACGCCGCTTCATCCCCGGACGACGCGAGACGGGCGAGCGCCCGCTCGCCATCACGATCGTCTGGGACGAGCTCGAGCCTGGCGGTCATCTACGTAATTAAGACGCCGGTGGGCCGAGAAACGCGTACCGGGAGATGCAGATTTTTCAACGCCCGCTGGCGCGGGCACCCGGCTCGGAATGACCAATTCTGAGCACAACATTCGGCGGACCAACTGTTTCCTTGAGTTTTGTGCGCCATGTTCTATGTTTGGCAGTATGATTGACGAAATGGATCGGAGAATCCTGTCCCTGCTTCAGCAGGACGCCAGGCTCCCGAACGCTGAGATCGCCCGGCGAGTTGGGATGGCGCCAAGTGCCACGCTCGAGCGGCTCCGGAAGCTCGAGGAGCGCGGCGTCATTCAGGGCTACGAGGTGCGACTCGATCCCCGTAAGCTGGGCCTTGGGCTCACCGCGTTCATTTACGTGAGGTCGCAGGATAAGGCGGGCGAGCTCGACACCGGTGATCGACTCAAGCAGCACCCGAATGTGCTGGAGGTGCACCACATCGCCGGCGAGGACTGCTACCTCGTGAAGGTGCGTGCCATCGACACCGAAGATCTTGGTCGCATGCTGCGCACCGAGATCAGCCAGATGCCCAGCGTGAGCTCGACGCGCACGACGATCGTGCTTGGCACGCTGAAAGAATCAGCGCGCATGCCCATTCCCGAGGAGCGTGGAGTGGCCATCGCATGACGCCGGCGGCCATATCGAAGCCGAATCGGACGCGAGTGATCCTCGCGTTCGCGGCAGTCTACCTGCTCTGGGGCTCGACGTATCTGTTCATCAAGTACGCGATCGAGACCATTCCGCCTTTCCTGCTGGGAGCCTCCCGGTTTTTCGTGGCGGGGGTCTTGTTGTACGTCGCTGCACGCTGGTGCGGAGCGCCAAAACCGACGCGCGACGAGTGGCGCGCGGCCGCGATCACCGGCGTGCTGATGCTGGCCTTCGGCAACGGCGCCGTGATGTGGGCGGAGAAGTCGGTGCCGTCGGGCGTCGTCGCGCTGATCGTATCGTCGGTGCCGATCTGGATCGTCGTGCTCGACTGGCTCCGTCCGAATGGACGTCGTCCACGCAGACCGGTGCTGCTTGGCCTGGTACTCGGGTTCGCGGGCATGGTGATACTCGTCGGGCCGCGCGCGATCGTCGGCCAGGGACATATCGATGAAGTGGCCACCGGCATTCTCCTCGCCGGCTCTGTCGCGTGGGCAGTCGGGACCCTCGTCACGAGAGTGGGCAAACGTCCCGGATCGCCCATCGTATTTGCCGCGCTGCAAATGCTGGCGGCGGCGGTCGCGATGCTCATCGTGGCTTTCATTACTCGCGAGCCGGCTTCGCTTTCGCTGAGCAACGTGAGTATGCGCTCGTTCCTCAGCTGGGGGTATCTCGTGATCGCCGGCTCGATCATCGGATACACCGCCTACGTCTATCTGCTTGGCGTGGTGAGCGCGACAAAGGCCGCCACCTATGCGTATGTCAACCCGATCATCGCCGTGGTGCTTGGGTGGGCATTCGCGAACGAGCCGCTGAGCGGGCGGACGCTGGTCGCGGCCGCGGTGATCCTGGCGAGCGTCGCGATCATTACCGCGACACAAACCGCAACCGGACATACTGGCGAGCATCCAGCGGCCGGGAAGCCGGGAGAACCGGGGAAGGCGGGTGAGCCATGGGAATCAGGGGAGCCGCGCGGCCGGGAGCGTCCAGCGGCGTAATGTCGTTCACGCCGAGTTCGGGATACTCTTACTAATCTCGAATCGAGACGTGTGGACCCAGCAGTGAGCGCGTCGATGGGCGACCACGAATGAGAGCGCTGCCCGCTGGATGGCAGCCCTGGCTGGCCGTTCTCGTCTTCGTTCTCGACGTCATGGCGACGCTGCACGTCGTCCTGCGCAAGCGCGACGTGCGCGCGGCGATTTCCTGGGTGGGTTTGATCTGGCTGGTGCCCGGCGTCGGCGTGCTGCTGTACGCGCTCCTGGGGCTGAATCGCATTCGACGCCAGGGCATGGAACTGCAGCGCGAGCGGCGCCGCATCGTGTCCGGGTGGACCGAGTCCGAGGCGCCCGCATGGTTGGCGCCCCAGCTCCAAGCTCGCCTCACAGGGCTCGCGCGTTTGACGGAGGCGTTGAGCGGCAGGCCGCTGCTCGGCGGAAACCGCATGGAGCCGCTCATCGACGGCGACCAGGCGTATCCCGCCATGCTCGCCGCGATCGATGGGGCCAAGCAGTCCATCGCGCTGTGCTCGTACATCTTTGCCGGAGACCGAGTCGGCCAGCGCTTCGTCGAGGCACTCGCCCGCGCGGTGAAGCGGGGCGTCGACGTGCGGGTTCTCATCGACGACGTTGGAGCCAGGTACACGTTCCCACCCGTGCATTGGGCGTTACGGCGTGCCGGCGTTCGGGTCGCGCGCTTTCTGCCGATCGTCTCGCGGTCCGGTCTGGCATTCTTCAACCTGCGGACGCACCGCAAAGCGCTCATCGTCGACGGGGATCTCGCCTTCGCCGGCGGCATGAACATTCAGGCGAGCAACGTGCTCGCCGACTCGCCACGACACGCGGTTCGGGACGTGCACTTCCGTATTCAGGGACCGGTGGTGCTTCAGCTTCAGGATGCGTTCGCGGAAGACTGGGCGTTCGTCACCAGAGAGCTGCTCGACGGGCCGCGCTGGTACGCGCCACCCGCGCAACGGGGTCCAATCGCCGCGCGTGTCATCACCGACGGTCCGGATCGAGACTTCGAGATCGTTCGGAATGTGGTCATCGGCGCGCTCGCATCGGCGCGCGAGTCGGTGCGGATCGTGACGCCCTATTTCCTGCCGGACGCTCCGATGCTGGCGGGGCTGGCCGTAGCGGCTTTGCGCGGCGTCCGCGTGGACATCGTGCTCCCTTCGCGCGGCAACATCGCGCTGGCGCAATGGGCATCGACCGCGCTCCTGTGGCAGGTCCTGAAACCCGGATGCCGAGTTTACCTCTCGCCCCCGCCATTCGACCATACCAAGCTGTTCGTGATCGATCGGTCGTGGGCGCTTGTCGGTACTTCCAACTGGGACCCGCGCAGCCTCCGGCTGAACTTCGAGCTCAACGTCGAGTGCCACGACGCGGCGTTCGCGGGACTGCTCGACAGCTTGGTCGAGCAGCGCATCGCGGCGAGCCAGCCCTTGACGCTCATGGACGCGGACGGCCGCCCATTCCTCACGCGCGTGCGCGACGGGCTCGCGAGGCTTCTGTCGCCGTACCTATAGAAGGGACGCGCCTGTCGTCTGGTCGACCGCCGCGAGATAGAGATCGATCGTGTGGTTCGCCTTCACATCGGGTGTGTCCGTCGGCGCCCAGGCACGGCAGAAGTCCACCGGGGTGCCGACGTGCGAGTAGTACCACCTGCCCTTCCAGAAATTGTCGAACATCGTGATCGGCGTGGGGAACGGCAGCGTGGGAACCACGTCCTCGGTGTGCACGACGCGATAACAAGGCACCCGGTGATCGAGCAGCGCGAGCGCAAACTCGCGGTTCGCCACCCGGGGCCCCGCGAACGTGTACAGCTCCGTGGTCTTGTAGCCGGTGTTTTTCAGCAGATCGGGGACCGCGGCGATCGCCAGGCCAGCGCCCAGACTGTGCCCGGTGACGAACAGCCGCCGACCCGGCTTCTGCAGCGCTTGTATGGCGCTCAGTATCTGCTCGCGCATCGAGGAGTACATGTTCCACACCCCCTGCTCCAGACGCGCAGCGTCCCAGTGCCGGGACCGGGTCGAATCAGGACGGTGGTCCTGGCCGATGGGCACCTGCGACATGTGGATGTCGCCGAGGAAATCGAGCACGCTGTCCGTGCCGCGAAACACGACGAAGACGTCGTCGCCGCGCCGCGCGACGAATCCGAACATCTCGTGGAGGTTGACCTTATGGTGCATCTTGAGCGCCGCGGCCACGACGATCAGGAGCTCCAAGGGCGAGGTGAGCTTGTAGCCGCCCCAGAATGGCGTCACGTCCTCGTACCGTTCGCCCTTGTACCGCTCGAGCTCGTATCGCGCGGGTGGCGGATCGATCTCGAAAAGGGCGTACGCCTGCTTGCAGAGGTAGGCGAGCTCGTGGGCTCGCGAGGGTTCGAAGCCTTTCGGGTAATACATCGGGAACTGATACATGACGGTTCCAGCTAGAGGTGAAGCGCAGGCGAAACTATCGCGTGGACCGGTGCGCGGGGGATCGAAAGGTCGGCGGCGACCGTTTCCGAGAGAGCGCCTGCGTTGTCGGTGAGCATCGTAGGCTTGAAGTGTGACTCGTACTGCCGAGCCACCCGAAACGCCGGCGTGTACTGCGGGTCGAGGGTTTCGGTCGTCGTGACGAACGTACGCCCGGCAACATCCTGCCGCCGTGCTCGGCCGGATGCAAGGAAAATCGACGGCATGAGTAGTTGGAGGTCGCGCGCGACGGCACCGAGCATCTGGTCCCGGTTGAGGGTGCGCCGGTACCGCCACCACACGCCCGAGGCGTGTCTGAACGCCCGACTACGCCAGCCGCTCATGCGCAACAGCTCGCGCAGAAAGCGCGTGACGCCGGCAATCGGGTCGAGCGGCCTCAGCACCAGCGTCGAGCCGTCGAGGTCGCGCAGCTTCGCGTTCGGGAGAAACAGCTCCGCGTCCACGCACTGCCGGAAGTACGGCGTCCCCGGGAGCGGAATCGTGAGCGTCGCAAAGGTCGGCAGCGTGATCTCCGGCATGGACATCACGAGCTCCAGCTCGTGTCGCATGTCGGCCACGTGTCGATGGGACGCGTCGAAGATCAGCCCATAGAAGAACGTGAGCCCCGCGTCGAGACACTTCCGGATGAGCTCCACCTGCGGCAGCCGCGTGTTCTGAAGCTTGCGGAAGCGTCGCACTTCCGCGGTATCGAACGACTCGACGCCGCTGAACAGCGCCTGGCAGCCGGCCCGCTTCACGAGTCGCAGGTTCTCGTCGTCGAGAAAGAAGTCGTTGGTCACCAACGCCGACCATCCGCGGATGCGTCCGCCGCGCACGAGGTCCTCGAGCAGCTTCACCCGCTCGACAAAGAAGCCGCGGTCGTTCCCGTAGAAGTTATTGTCGATGAAGATGAGCGTGTGTCGCTTCCCCACCGCCTCCAATTGGGAGCGAACCTGGTCCAGCGAATACGGCTTGTAGCGCCGCGACTCGGCGGTGAGCGAACAGAACGAGCAGTGGAAGTTGCAGTACCGGCTGGACTCGACGTAGCCGATGCGGCCGAGATCGGTCGCGAGATCGTAGCGTGGATGCCACACGTCGGCGGCGTAGGAGGGACCGAACGCATCGGAGGCCACATCGGCCAGCGACTCTACGTCGCCGGTGCAGACGTAGTCGACGTAGCTCGCCGCGAGCTTCGGAAGCGCGCGGATGGCGGGTCCTCCCGCGGCGACGACGACGTCCGGGTTTTGGCTTCGCGCGTACGCCGTGAGCTGCAGCATCCGGTCGAACGACGACGTCAGCCCCGTCAGGACGAGCAGGTCCGGCCATCCGAGCAACGCCGGATCGTTGAGCGGGCCGCTGTGCTGCTCGTTGTAGAGACGGATCTCGCAGCGGTCCGGATGCAGCGCGCCCGCGAGCTGGACGGGACCCATGGCCGTGGGAACGCTGAACGGACGCGCGCCGCGGCGGAGCTCGTCGAAATACGCATTCACGATGAGCACCCGCTTGCGCCCGGGGTGGGTCACGCGAAACCAGGAGCGAGAACGGCCATCATCCGGTCCACGTCGGCGATTTTCTGGTCGCGTATCACCGTGTTCGCCTGATCCACGAGGCTCGCACCCGCTTCGCCAGGCTGCAGCTCGCCGATCCGGCGGCGCGTGGCCGCCGCGAGGAGCAACATGTCCGCGTCGGCGTACAGACCAGCGGCAACCTTCAGATGCGCGACGGCATCGTCGCGATCGCCGCGCTGAGCGGCGATCGTTCCCCGGATGTACGGGGCAAAGGGATCACACCACGGCATCTCTTCTTTGGCCACTCTGTCGGCGATCTGCTCGCAGCGTTTCCAGAGACGCTTTCCTTCGGCGATCTCGCCCCTCGCCAGCAACACCTTGCCGTACGCCAGCGCGGTTCGAGCGCGCAGGAACATGGCTTCGGCGCGCAGGAGCTGGATCCGCGGCAAGAGCGACCGCTGCAGCACGTTCCACTTTTCCTCGACGCGCCGTGACGCCGCCGCGGGATCGCCTTCGTAGAGCTCGATGTTCGCGAGGGCCAGCAACGCATTGTAGTGCTGCCGATGGAAGCCGCTTGCCGACCACCGGTCGATCGCGGCCGCTACGTGCTGCCGCGCGATCGTGGGCTCGTCGCTGATGAGCCAACCGATGTTCAGGCGCGTCTCCATCTCCGTGGCGAGCAGCAGATCCCCGCGTTCCTGCGACGTCGTGAGCATCTCCTGAAATCGCGTGCGCATTTTCGCGAGGTCGCCGAGGTACACGAGCGAGGACATGAGGAAGGTGCGCGACGTCGTGATCTCCCAGAGAACGCCGGTGCACTGCTCGGTCAACACGGTTTCCGCTTGCGCGCACAGCTCCGCGGCGCGGCGCCATTCGCCGCGCAGAAACGCCGCGCTTCCAGCGGTCACCTTCGCGAGACCTCGCTCGCGCGGCGACTGAAGCCGCTCGGCCAACACTTCCGTCTGGGCGACCAAGCGATCCGTCTTCACGCGCGAGCGCCCGCCCTTGGCCGCGGCAAATCCAGTTTCGATGGCGAGCGCGCGCGCGACGCGATACGGCTCGCCGGCGCGCAGCGCCATCTGGAGGTATCGCGCCTGAAAATCCGCGGCCACGATGTAGTCGATGAGCGTGAGGCCGACGGCACAGGTCCAGCACACGTCCATCCGCAGCAGCTCCCGCTCGGGGATCTGATCCGCCGGCCGTTCGGTCCACGTCATCCCGCGCCACTCGATCACGACGCGGCGCAGCAGCAGTGAGAGCAGCGCCGATCGCGGGCCGGCCGGCATCCGGAGTCCAAGGGAGGCCACGAGATCGCGAAGCACCTGAAGGCCGCGATCGCGATGTCCGCCGATGAGGAACTGCTCGCCGGCCCGCCGCCGATACTCCAGTGCGCGACGCGGCTCGGCTCCCGGGGCGGCGGCGAGGTACGCCTCGCCCGCGTCTCCCGGCCGTCCCGCGTTGGCGAGCGCGTCACCGAGCGAGGCGAGGAGCTGGGAGCGCGCGGCGCCGACGGCGTCACCAAGCTCCAATGCGTGTCGGTAGAATCGCGCCGCGCGATCGAAGGCGAGCGCGCCGAACGCGCGTTGGGCCGCGCGGACGGCGTGGACGGCCGCGCGTTCGCGCTCGCCCGATCCGACGTAGTGCTCGAAGAGCGCTTCGGGATCGGCTGTGCCGGCGGCGATCGTCTCGGCGAGATTGACGTGAATCCAGCGTCGCGATGACTCGTCGAGCCGCGCCGTGAGCGCTTCGCGAATGCGGTCGTGATACAGCTCGAATCGATCGCCCGTGCCGGTGGGTCGGATGAGATGCGCCACGCGCAGCGTCGAGAGGAGCGAGTGCTTGTCGCCCTGGAGGCCGGCGGCGCGGAACACGACGTCCGGCTCGAGGGGATGGCCGGCCACGGCGAGCGTGTCGAGCAGGGCGCGCGTGCCCTCCGGCAGTCGGCGGATGCGGGCCTCGAGCATGTCCAGCAGCGTCGCTCCCGTGTCGACGGTCGTCTCGCTGTCCTTCAGGTGCTGCGCGAGCTGCTCCAGGAAAAACGGGTTGCCACCCGATTCCTGAGCCAGTGCCTCGACGTTGGGATCCTTTTCCGAGGTCTCGAGGAGCTCGGCGGCGAGCGCGCGCGCGTCGGCTTCCGCGAGCGGGCCCAGCGCCACCACGCGCGACGCCGCGGTATCGGGCCGCTCGACGAGCGTCGCCAGAAATCGCTTCGACGCGATTTCCTCGCTGCGGAACGACGCGATGAGCAGCATGGGAGGGGCGTCCGGCGGCCGGAGCAGATCCTCGAGGAGCTTCATGCTGTCCGCATCCGCCCACTGCAGATCGTCGATGTGCACGACCAACGCCTGCCGGTCGGCGAGGCGCGCGAGCAGCTCGCGAAGCGCCGCGAACGCGCGGCGTCGCATCTCTACCGGCTCCGGCGAATCGGGACCCGCATACGGCGCGGCGGCGACCGCGTCCACCCGCGTGAGCGCGGGAAAGATCCGTCCGATGGCCAATACGTCGCGCGGAAGCAGCACCGCCACCTGGGCGGGCAGGAGATTGCGCAGGTGACGGGTCAAACTGTCCACGACGCCGTCGATGGCCTTGTAGGGCATGGACTCGCGGTCGAAGCAGCGACCCGTAAGTACGACGGCGCCGGATTTCTGGACGACGTTGTCGAGGAAGCTCTGCACGAGCGTGCTCTTGCCCGTGCCCGACGCGCCGTGGACGTAGACGGCGGCCGGTTGGCCGGCGCGCGTGTGCGCGAACGCATCGGCCAGTACCGCGAGCTGCTGTGCGCGTCCCACGAGCTGTAGCGAGCGCTTGGCCGCGTGCGCGGCGAGCGAGCGAGTCGGATCGGCGATGCCCAGGCGACGAAGCAGCGCCTCTCCACCCAGCCTGTCTTCGGGCCGGCGCGCGAGAAGCGCCATGCAGATATCCACCAGGTCGCGCGGCAATCCCGGGACGATCGAGTCGGGCGAACGCGGACTCACCGTCATCTTCTCCTTCATCATGTGGAGCGACATGCCCTCGAAGGGGAGCCGGCCGGTGAGACTCTCGTACAGCATGACGCCGATGGAGTACCAGTCGATGGGCGTGCCGCCCGTCGTTCCCGCGGCCTGCTCGGGCGCCATGTACGCGAAGGTGCCGATGACGCGCGTCTCGCGCGTCATGTCGCGCTCACGCGGCAGGAGCTCGATGGAGATCCCGAAGTCGAGAATGACGACGCGGCCCGCGGTGGTCACCAGCACGTTCTGCGGCTTGAGGTCGCGATGCACGTGCCCGCCCGCGTGGAGCGCGAACACGCCCTGCGCGAGCTGCTGCAGCGCGCTCCGCAGACGCGCTTCGTCGAGCTGCCCTTCGGGGCGTGCGTAATCGAGGAAGCTGCCGCCCTCGATGAGCTCCATGGTGATGAACCAGTCGTCGTTCTCGGCGAACAACTCGTAGAGCGTAACGAGGTTCGGGTGCGAGACGTCGGCCAGCGCACGGAACTCTTTCTTGAGGCGATAGATCGCCGCGGGCTCCGCGTACGCGAGGGTCTTGAGGGCGATGCGCTCGCCACGCTGCTTGTCGAAGGCATCGTAGACCACGCCCATCCCGCCAGCGCCAATGCGGCGACGGATCACGTATCGATCGGTTCCCCGGAAGTCGGCGACGGAGCCGCTCATGTGGGGTTGCGGCGGAGGGGTGGCGGGGGCGAAAACCAACGCCGTGAAGCCGGCCGGCCCGGAACGAACCGAGTATAACGCCGCGTACGAGCGGCGACCAGCTTGTCATCCAGAGCCCCTCGCCTGTCATCCGAGGTTGCAGTCGAGCGAGCGGAATGACAGTCTTGTGCGTATGCCTAACATGATTCCGCAGAGCGCCGCGCTCCTCGTTCTCGCCGCCGCGCTACAGGGCCAGCAGATTCAGCAGGAGCCCACCAACAGGGATCCCAATCCCTATCAGACCATAGCGGGTTGGGCGAAGATGCCGGACGGACGCGCCTGGGGTTCGACCAGCGGTGTCGGCATCGATAAGGATGGCGTGAGTATCTGGGTTGCCGAGCGCTGTGGAGCAAACTCGTGCGTCGGATCGAACCTCCCGCCGGTCCTCAAGTTCGACTCGACCGGCACGTTCGTCCGCGCCTTCGGCGAAGGGCTGATCCAGGTGCCGCATGGTCTGCACGTGGATCGTGACGGCAATGTCTGGGTCACCGACTGGTCGAATTCGCGCGGAACCCAGGGCGGGGCCGTTCGCGATTCGACCAAGGGGCACCAGGTGTTCAAGTTCAGCCCCGACGGCAAGCTCCTGATGACGCTCGGCACGCCGGGTGGGGCGCGCGAGCCGGGATACTTCTATCAGCCGAACGCGGTGGTGACGGTCCCGAACGGCGACATCTACGTCGCCGAAGGGCACTCGGACGCGCCGACCGCGAACGCGCGCATTCTCAAGTTCGACAAGAGCGGCAAGTACATCCGCTCGTGGGGCAATCGCGGCAACGGCGACGGCGAGATGCTGCAGCCACATGCGCTCGCGATGGATTCCAGGGGACGTCTCTTCATCGGCGATCGCAGCAACAACCGTATCATGATCGTCGATCAGGATTTCAATCATCTCGCGTCGTGGCATCATTTCAGCCGGCCGAGCGGGATCTATATCGACGCAAACGACGTGATCTACGTGGCCGACTCCGAATCCGGCTCTGTGGCTCCAACACGAAAGGACTGGATGCGGGGCATTCGGGTCGGCAGCGCGAAGGACGGAAAGCTTTGGGCATTCATTCCCGATCCCGACACGACTCAGCGCAGCACGAGCTCCGCGGAAGGCGTGGCGGTGGACGCGCGCGGCAACATTTACGGCGCCGAAGTGGGGCAGCGGGCACTCAAGCGTTATGTGAGGAAACCATGAACGTCACGTTCAAGCTCAACGGTCAATCGAAGACCGTAGACGTCCCGGCTGACATGCCCTTGTTATGGGCACTGCGGGACGTGCTGGACATGAAGGGGACCAAGTTCGGATGCGGCAGCGGGCAGTGCGGCGCGTGCACCGTGCAGATCAACGGTATTCCGACGCGGTCGTGTCAGCGCGCCATGAGCCGAGTCCAAGGGGTTGACGTGACGACGATCGAAGGACTGTCGCCTGACGGCTCACACCCGCTGCAGAAGGCGTGGCAGGAGCTCGACGTCCCGCAATGCGGCTACTGCCAGGCGGGCCAGCTGATGTCGGCCGCCGCGCTGCTCAAGCGCAACCCCAAGCCGACGGACGAAGACATCGACACCGCGATGAGCGGCAACATCTGCCGCTGCGCGACGTATCTGCGAATTCGCCAGGCCATTCACGTCGCCGCGGGAACAACCGCGATGCCGGTCGGCTCCGGAAAGTCCGGGCGGGAGGAATAGACCATGACCCAAACGACAACGACGCGCCGCGACTTCCTGCGAGTCTCCGGGATCGTCGGCGGCGGAATTCTGTTCGCGAGCTACATCGATACGCTCGACGCGGCGAGCACTTTTGTCGCGCCCGGCGCCGTCGACTTCGCGCCGAATGCGTTTATCCGCATGACGCCCGACGGCATCGTCAGGATCATCGCGAAGAATCCGGAGATCGGGCAGGGCGTGAAGACGATGCTCCCCATGTTGATCGCGGACGAGCTGGACGTCGAGTGGAAGAACGTGCGCGTCGAGCAGGCGATGTTCGATCCGGTCACGTACGATCCGAGAGTGTATGCGGCGCAAAGCACCGGCGGCAGCACGGCAACGCCGAACAATTGGCTACCCATGCGTCGCGTCGGCGCAGCCGGACGTGCCGTGCTCGTGACCGCCGCGGCTCAGATCTGGGGCGTGCCCGAATCCGAGATCACGACGTCGGCAGGCGTGGTGATGCACGCGGGAAGCGGGAAGCGCGCGGCGTATGCGGAGCTGTTCGACAGGGCAGCAACTCTCACGGCGCCGGCGCTCGATTCGGTAAAGCTCAAGGATCCGAAAGATTTCAGGATCATCGGCCGCAGTCAGGGCAACGTGGACATCGACGGCATCGTGACTGGCAAGCCGCTCTTCGGGATCGACAAGACGCTGCCGGGCATGCTGTACGCCGTGTACCACAAGTGCCCGGTGTTCGCCGGGAAGGTGGTGAGCGCGAACCTCGAAGTCATCATGAAGGAGCCCGGCGTCAAGCACGCGTTCGTGATCGAGCCCGGCCCGGACACGCCGCTCGATGGCCTGCTCGGCGGCGTCGCGATCGTCGGCGACAGCTGGTGGCTCGTGAACCAGGCGCGCAAGAAGCTCAAGGTCAACTGGGACGAAGGGCCGACAGCCTCGCAGAGCAGCGCGGGCTATGCCGCGAAGGCGGCGGAGCTCTCGAAACAGGCGCCGGCGCGTTCACTGCGCGCGGACGGCGACGCCGACGCAGCGCTCAAGACCGCGGCCAAGACGGTGCGCGCGGAGTACTCCTATCCGTTCCTGGCGCACGTTGCACTCGAGCCGATGAACACGACGGCCGTGTTCAAGGACGGCAAGATGGAGATCTGGTCGCCAACGCAAAATGGTGGCGGACGCCGGCTCACGTCGCAAATGCTCGGCATCCCGGAGACGGATATCTCGATCCACCTGGAGCGTGGCGGCGGCGGATTCGGCCGGCGGATCTCGAACGACTACCTCGTCGAGGCAGCGGCGATCGCGAAGATGGTGCCGGGCACGCCCGTGAAGCTCGTCTGGACGCGCGAGGATGATATCCAGCACGACGTGTATCGCGCCGGAGGCTATCACTATCTCGAGGGCGGCTTGGACGCGACCGGCAAGCTAGTGGCGTTCAAGAACCACTTCGTCGGGTTCGGCACCAAGACGCGCAATCAGCAGGGACAGGAGGTCGAGGGCTTCGTGCGCGGCGGCGGCATCGGCGCGCAGGAGTTTCCGGCGCGCTTCGTTCCGAACTTCTCCTTCGGTGCGTCGCTCATTCCGTGTGGAGTGCCGACCGGATTTCTCCGTGCACCGGGAAGCAATGCGCACGGGTTCGTCTTCCAGGGGTTTCTCGATGAGCTGGCGCATGCGGCGGGCAAGGACCCGGTTCAGTTCCGCATCGACCTGCTGTCCGCGGCGCAGGTTGGGCAGATCCCGCAACCTGGCCAGAACACGTTCGATCCCGAGCGTATGCGCGGCGTCCTCGAGCTGGTCGCCGAGAAGTCGAATTGGGCGACAGCATCCAAGTCTCTCCCGAAGGGCACCGGCATGGGCGTCGCATTCTACTTCAGCCACCGCGGGTACTTCGCAGAAGTGATACAGGTGACCGTGAGCCGTCAGGGCGCGCTGAAGGTGGACAAGGTGTGGGTTGCCGGCGATGTCGGGAGCGAGATCATCAATCCGACAAACGCGCTGAACCAGGTAGAGGGATCGGTGATCGATGGCATCGGCGAAGCGTGGAACCAGGAGATCACGATCGACAAGGGCCGCGTGACGCAGACGAACCTCAATACGTACCCGCTGATGCGGATGCGTGACGCGCCGAAGATGATCGAAACGCACTGGCGCAAGACGAACTTTGCGCCGACCGGGATCGGTGAGCCCGCGCTGCCGCCCGCGCCGCCCGCGCTCGTGAACGCGATCTTCGCCGCGACCGGCATGCGGATTCGGTCGCTGCCGATCTCGAAGCACGATCTCAAGTGGAGTTAGCAAAACAGAATTGAACCGCAGAGGACGCAGAGGAGCGCAGAGGACTACCAAAGCGTTCCTCTGTTGTTTTGTCGGACATGTCTTTGGGTTTCCTCTGCGTCCTCTGCGTCCTCTGCGGTAAAATCCCGTCAGTGAGGATTCTATGAGCCAGCACGCATTGTCCCGTCGCGGATTCGTCGGCGGTGTCGCCACCACACTCGGCTACCTCACGTTCAAGCCCAGCACGGATCTGCTCGCCCAAGCCGCGGGAGCGGCGCAACAGGGCAACGAGACCGACGAGTACGACGCGTTCGCGAAGCTGGCGAACAACGAGAATCCATACGGGCCATCCGATTCGGTGCTGAAGGCGATGACGCACGCATTCAAGTACGCCAACCGCTACGGCTACCCGGACGGCGGCATCGTCGACGAGATCGCGAAGCACCACGGCGTCAAGCGCGAGAACATCATGCTTGGCGCCGGCTCCGGTGAGATTCTCGACGTATCGTGCAGCGCGCTGTTGCTCGGCGGCAAGAAGATCGTGGGCTCCGATCCGTCGTACAGCATCCTGTATTCACAGGCGTCGGGGCTCAAATCGGAAACGATCCGAATCCCGTTGCTGCCGGATTTCCGTCAGGACATCGCCGCGATGGTGAAAGCGACGAAGGCGAATTACCGCGATGTCGGATTCGTCTACCTCTGTAATCCCAATAACCCGACCGGCCGGATCGTCACGAAGCAGGAAGTGAAGCAGCTCCTTGACGAGCTCCCGCTCGATATGCCGGTGCTCATCGACGAAGCCTACCACCACTTCGTCGAGGATCCCGCGTACGCCACGTCGATCCCGTACGTCCTCGAGGGCCGACCGGTCATCGTTACCCGGACGTTCTCGAAGATCTCCGGGCTCGCGGGGATGCGACTCGGCTACGCCGTCGCGCCGCGCGAAATCGTGCAGCGCATGCGGCCGTGGTCGACGGGAAGCGTGAATGCCGTCGTGCGATGGGGCGGCGTGGCCGCGCTCAAGGACGTCGAGTCGATGGCGCGCGTGAAGCGACTGACGATCGAGCTGCGCAACAAGGCGACGAATGACCTCAAAGCCCTGGGCTACAGCTCGATTCCATCAGAAGGAAACTTCTTCATGGTGCACCTCCGGCGGCCGGTGCAGCCGGTGATCGCGGAGTTCCGGAAGAAGGGCGTGCTCGTGGGACGCCCCTTCCCTCCGTTGACCGACTATCTCCGCGTGTCGGTGGGAACGGCGGAGGAGATGGGACGGTTCATGACGGCTGTCAAGCAGATCATGACTGCAGGGTAGGGGGAATAGGGAATGGGGAATGGGGCAACAGCAAGGGCGGGAATGGGAAGGGGAAAGGCAACGGGA
>JBBDXZ010000060.1:0-14899 GCA_040902075.1 Gemmatimonadaceae bacterium | reverse complement strand
ACTCTCCCTTCCCGTTCTCTTTCCCCTTCCCATTCCCGCCGTTGTCGTTGCCCCTTTCCCTCTTCCCTCTTCCCTGTTCCCTGTTCCCTATTTTGGCAACGTGAGCGCGACCAGCGATGTGTTCCTGCCCTGCCCTGTCGCGAACACGATGTACTGCTTGCCGTCGTGCAGAAAGGTCATCGGCACCGCGGTGGTGTTTGACGGTAGTTTCACCGCGCCCACCTGCTTGCCCGTCGCTTTGTCCACCGCGTAGAGTGTGTTGTTCAGCTGGTTCGCTCCGATGCGGCCATTGCGGCCGGTCCCGTAGATCAAGAGTGATTTTGTGACGATGATCTGCGGCTGGCCACCAGATGCCTGCGGCGGGAGGGTCACTCCCCGAAACAGCGGCGATGTGGGCGTGAGGTTGACGTAGCCGCCGTTCGGGATCCGCCAGCGCTTGTCGCCCGTCTTCATGTCGTACGCCGTGACGCCGCCAAGCTCCTTCGGCTTGAGGATGGACACGTTGCCGATGCGCGACGGGCCGCCGCGTCGCTCGAAGCCACTGCCGCTCGCCAACTCGGGATTGGGCTGATAGCCGGGCGGCGGCGGCGGAGCACCCAGCTTCCCGCAATTGTCGCGCGGTGAGCTGTAGCGGAATTCCGAGCACGGGTCTTTCTGCACGGAGATGGTGGTGAGGCCCGTCTGCGAGCCCACGTACATCATTCCGGTCTCCGGATCCACGGCCGCGCCGCCGTCGATGTTCACACCCCCGCTCGCGCCCGGCGCGTACCACGAGCATTTGAGCCCGCTCTTCGCGGTGCCGTCGGACGGTTGCGCGGGGATGTAGTACGGACCCATGCGGCACATTTTCGCGAGCGTGAGCGCCGAGTCCTTAATAGCTCGCGTGTAGTCGATGAGATCCGCCTCTTGCAGCCCTTGTTGCGAATATGGAGCGGGCTTGGTGGGGATCGGCTGCGTCGGCCAGCTTTTCTCGCCCGGCACCTCACTCTGTAACACCGGACGTTCGACGATCGGCCAGATCGGCTCGCCCGTCACGCGATCGAACGTGTAAATCCATCCCTGCTTCGTCGTCTGCGCGATGGCTTTGCGCGAGCGGCCGTTCACGGTGACGTCGAGGAGGTTCGGCGCCATCGGCGTGTCGTAATCCCAGATGTCGTGGTGCACCATCTGGAAATGCCACTTTCGTTGGCCGGTCTTCGCGTCGATGGCGACGAGGCTGTTGCCGTACAGATTCGCGCCGGGACGATGCCCGCCGTATTCGTCCATCAGCGGCATGCCCACGGGGATGTACACAAGCCCCAGCTCGGGATCGGCGGAGTACGTCGCCCACGCGTCGTTCTTCCCCATCCCTTCCGTTCCGACTTTCGACCCGTTCTCCCACGTTTCCGCGCCGAACTCGCCCGGCTGCGGAACGAGATTGAAGAGCCAAAGCTGCTTTCCCGTGCGCACGTCGAAGCCGCGGATGTAGCCGGGGAGATTGCGGACGCGAACCGGATAGTAGCCGTGGATCGCCGAGTTGCCGACGACGATGACGTCGCCCACCATGATCGCAGGCGAGCTGTTGGCGATCTGACCGAGCTTGGGATCGATGCCGATCGTGCCATCGGCGCCGGTGCGCGTCCTCGGATCCCAGGTCTCGCCGGGCCGCGCCTGTCGGTACGGCGCCACGTCGCTGATGACGAGCGGGCCGGTGTCGTCCACGGCAAGCGGCACGAGGTTTAGCCCCAACCCCTCCATGAGATCCACGACACCATTCTTCCCGAACTTCGGATCGGGCAGTCCGGTCTTGGCGTCGAGCGCGGCCATGTGGTAGCCCGGGGTCACTATGATGATCCGTTCGTTCGGGCCATCCGACCAATACGTGAGGCCGCGTCCCGCGAACTGCCGCGGCGCCTTTTGCCACCGAATCCCTTCGTTCAGACGCCACATCCAAAGGGTTTCGCCCGTGCTCGGGTCGATCGCCGTCGCCACTCGGCGTGTCGACGCCACGGTGAAGAGCCGGCCGTTCGCGTACAGCGGCGTGGTGCGGTAGTACTCGTCGAGTCCGAACGTCGCCGCATTCCATTGCCACGCGACCTGGAGCGAGTCGAAGTTGCTGGCGTTGATCTGATCGAGCGGCGAATAGCGTGTGCTCCACGCGTCACCGCCCCAGACGCGCCATTCGCCGGGCACGTTGCCGCGCACGCTCTGTCCATTCTGCGCGACCGACTGCGTCGTAAACGCCGCAGCGGCCAGCGCGGCAAGCAGCAGCTTTCTCATTTTTCTTTCCTCACGGGGAGGGTCATTGTTTCGATGCGAATCGCTTTCATCGCGTCGGAATCAGCGGGCAGGTCCGATTGGCCGACGGGCATTCGGTTCAACCGCAGCAGATACGCGACCACGTCCACGTACTCTTCCGGCGACAGGCTGCCCGGGTCGTTCTTCGGCATCTGGTCCCGGATATAGACATACAGCTCGGAGAGCTTCTTTCCGTTCCATTTCGAAGTGAACGCCGATCCGGTGTAGGCTTCCGGCGTATGGCAGTTCTTGCAAAGCCCGGCGTAGACGTCCTGACCGCGAAGCGCCTGCTCTCGGGTGTAGATGCCGGCTTTCGTCGACGTCTTCCCCTGTGCCGCGGCGTCGCGGCCGACCGCCGTGAGTATGCAGACGGCGAGGACCGGGAGTAAGAGGCGCACGCTAGGCGTCTCCCGGGCGAGTCCCATCGGGCGCCGGCAGTAACGGCCCCGCACGCGACAGCCGCCGATAGAGCTCCGCCAGACCCCACGCCGCCGCGCCAACGATCAGCAGTACGATCGCCGCCCGCATCGCGCTCGCCGCGAATGCCATGTCCAGCGTCGGCCAGGCGAACTGGTACTCATCGAGCGTCGCGCCGCGATCCACCATCCAGTGCCAGGCCGTGTGCGCGACGAATGCCGACAGAATGATGATTCCCATGCGCTCTGAAACAACGTACTTGAAGGCGAGCGAAACCAGGGGCACCGCGACCGCGAGAACGACAAGCTGACCGATCTCGACGCCCAGATTGAACGTAAAAAGCGAGACGGCCAGATGCGATCCGGCGAACTGTAGCGACTCGCGGAGCGCGAACGAGAACCCGAACCCGTGCACCAGTCCAAAGCCGAATGCGATGAGCCACCGGCGGTTGAGCTTGGCGCCCACGATGTTCTCGAGGGCCATGTAAAGGATGGAGGCTGCGATGAGCGTTTCGATGAGCGGCGGGAACCAAAGCGCGTCGGGCACGATGCCCATGGCCGCCGAGGCCAGCGTGATCGAGTGCGCGACGGTGAAGGCCGTCACGATCAGCACGAGCTGCTTGATCCGCCGGAAGGGGATCACCAGGCAGAGCACGAAAAGGAGATGGTCGATCCCGCCCAGGATGTGCCGCACGCCAAGCTTGACGAACTGCCATGCCGCGTGGTGCCACCGAGGGTCCAGTCGCACCAGCCCCGGATCGCCCGCGTACTGGTATACGCGCTCCGCCCCGCCGGGCGGGAGGTAGCGAAGCACCGTGGTCGTCGTCAAACCCAGGCGGGCGAGTTGTGGGCGGATCGCAAAGTCGGCGTGCTCGGCGTGCTCGGAGGCGATCGGATAATCGAGCACGACGTCGATCGCCGTCTGGTTCCAGGGTACTTCGGTCGCCGGCGGAAGCGGAGAGCCGAGCGTGCTGGCCAATGCGGATGCATACGACGCGAATGCTCGATCGGACGGGAGTGAGATCCGCATCGCCACCAGACGCGCGTCCGGCAGGCGCTCGTTTGCCTCGAACGCCTCGATGAAGTTCGCGATCCAGAGTTGCGCGGCGTCGCGCGCGAGCGGCTCGGCAGGCGCGAGATCGAGGTAGCCGAGTCCACGGGACGGCCATTCGACGTCTCGCATCGCCTCGAGGGGCGCCCGGAGGACGACGCGAAGCCGTCCCGGCTCGGGCTTCACGAACGCCAGAACCGTCACACGATTGGGAATCTCGTGCGCGTCGAGCGGAAGGACGCTTCCGAATAGAAGGGCGGCGGCGGCGAGGGGGACGACTAGACGCGGCCGGCTCACCTGACGTAGAATCGTGATGCGCATGCGTACGCGAAGTTTACAGCCCGCGCACGCAAGGGCGCGAGTGCATAGGAGCTCGAACATGCCACGTCGTAAACTCGTCCTTGGTGGGGCCCTCATCGCCCTCATCGCCGCTCTCGGTGTCGGCCAGTCGAAACTTCAGGCCGCGATCGCCGGACGCATGGTAGACGCGCCACGGTTCGAGGTCGATCCCCTCTGGCCCAAACCGATGCCCAACCAGATTCTCGGCATGGCGATCGGCGTGGGCGTCGACTCGCGCGATCACGTCTTCATCGTCCACCGCGACAACACGATCGACCCGCGTACGGAAGGCGGAGCGCAAGCGAATCCGCCCACCGCCGAGTGCTGCCGAGCCGCGCCGCCCGTGCTCGAGTTCGACCCCGACGGCAACCTGGTGAATTCGTGGGGCGGGCCCGGAAAAGGACATGACTGGCCCATCTCCAACCACGGAATCTCGATCGACCACAAGGACAACGTCTGGATCGGCGGCAACGGCACGTGCAACGATTCCATCGCGAAAGCGGGCAGCTGCGTCGTCGGTTCTGAGGATTCCTACGTCCTAAAGTTCACGCACGACGGCAAGCTCCTGATGCAGATCGGCGCACCGAATCAGCGGAGAAACAGTCTCAGCCAGACCAGCTTCGGGCGTGTGGCAAAAATCTCTTTTGACGCCAGGGCAAACGAGGCCTACTTCTCGGACGGTTACGGGAACAAGCGCGTCGCGGTTGTCGACATGGACAACGGCAAGATCAAGCGGTTCTGGGGCGCGTACGGCAACGTGCCCAGCGACTCGAACTACCCCCGCTACAACCCCGACGCGCCGCTGATTCCGCAGTTCCGGACGCCCGTGCATTGCGCTGAACCGACCAACGACGGTCTGGTCTACGTGTGTGATCGGCCGAACAACCGCATCCAGGTCTTTCAGAAGGACGGCAAGTTCGTCAAGGAAGTGCGTATCGCGCCCAGGACTCTGGGCGACGGCGCGGTGTGGGACATCGCGTTCTCACGCGACCCACAGCAGAAGTATCTCTATTTGGCAGACGGGAAAAACGAGCGCGTCTACATCATGGACCGGAATTCACTGCAGATCCTGACGCAGTTCGGCGACGGTGGGCGGCAGCCGGGGCAGTTCATCGGCGTGCACAGCATCGCGACCGATTCCAAAGGCAACATCTACACGACCGAGACGTACGCGGGAAGACGGCTACAGAAGTTCGTGTACAAGGGGATCGCGCCCGTCACCAAGATGAACCAAGGGGTTCTCTGGCCGGCGAAATAACCACAGCAACAGCGTTCGAGGTTCGACGTCGGAGGTTTCAAGCTCGAGGCTGTATCGCTGTTCCAACGTCAAGCCTGTAACGTCAAACGTCGGACTTCGAACGCCGTGGTGCGCTGCTATTATTTATCGCGCCGGCCGGTGACCCACCCCAACCGCACTCGAACCTGCTCCATGGTCGCATCGCCAATCTCCTCGATGCGCCATGAGCCGGAATCCGGGCGCACCAGGCGGAGCCCCGCCCAGCCGAGCACCTC
This sequence comes from Gemmatimonadaceae bacterium, assembly GCA_040902075.1. Classification (GTDB taxonomy): domain Bacteria; phylum Gemmatimonadota; class Gemmatimonadetes; order Gemmatimonadales; family Gemmatimonadaceae; genus DASPMP01. Next base: position 9,304 of record JBBDXZ010000060.1, on the reverse strand, counting down.
GTCGTAGTCCATGTCCTCGACGCCACCGACGTGGCGGTCGAACCACTGCTTCATGTTCGTGCCCGCCGCCTCGCTCACCGCGCGTTCGACGTCCTCCTCGGTGTAGCCGCGCCCCTGCAAGTAGTAGGAGGTCTTTGGCGCGTTCCACGTACGAACTTTGAGGTTGTTAAAAGCGTCATTGAGGGAGCGGACGTTGTTCGAGCGATTGCGGATGTACAGATCGAGGTACGCCGCGATGCCGGCGCCTTTCGTGTAATAGCTGAAGAAGGTGTTGGCTCCGTTGGTCGGCTGCGCTTGGGGCGCCCCGTCCCAGAAGGGTGCATGGAACGACGCCATGCGCGCGGAGACTTCCCTGCGGCCGGGCGCGGTGAGGTTCAGTTGAATGAGGCCTGCCATCCGCGCGTAGAATGAGTCGGTATCCTCGATGCCTGAACGGCGTAGCGTGACGAAGCCGTAGTACTGGGTCCACCCTTCGGCAACCCAGAGCGAGGGTTGATGCTGCTCGCGCGTGTAGTCGAAGGGACCGAGCGCGGCGGGTCGCACCCGCTTGATGTTCCACACGTGGAAGTACTCGTGCGACGCCGTCGCGATGCCCGGCAGCAGCTTGGCGGTGTCAGTCCACGCGACCGGATTGTGAATCTGCGTGGAGTAGAGGTGCTCCATTCCGTCGCCGCCGGGATATCCAATGTTGAAGAGGAAGGTGAACTGCTCGAGCGGCGGCGGACTGAAGACGGAGTTCTGATACCGCACGATGCTCTCGAGGTCGCGTACGAAACGCTCGCGCGTGCCCGCGGGCGCTTCTCCGCGGTGATGCACCATGACGCGATAGAAGCGATTGTCCACCACGAACGAGTCGAGCATCAGCTCGCCGGTGCGCGCGACCTCCGTGGGCGTGTCCACCATGAGGTCGTAATTGGGAAAATGAAACAGCCGCTGCCCCGGTCTCGTGACTTCACCGTTGATGATCGTCCATCCCTCGGGCGCGACGACCGACAGGGATACCGGATCCTGCTTGTGGCCGTCCACGTACATGAACAGCGACGGGCCGTTCCAGTTCGCGTGCAAGGTGTCGAGAACGGAGAACGTTCCGGACATCGGCGCGTTGGCGAAGACGCGATAGCTCACACGCATGCTGCGCGAGCTGCCCGGCGTGAGGCGCCAACGCGAGCCGTTGGTCTTGTCCCATCGAATGGGCTTTCCGTCGCTCGCGGTGACGGTGAACTCCTGGACGTTCTTGGCGAAATCCATCTTCGCGTAGCGCCCGGGCGACCATACCGGCATTTGCAGTTCGACGGGACCGCCGGTGAGCCCGGCCACGTGCACGGTTATGGCATACAGATGCGACTCGGGCTCGGGCATCGCGATCGTGTATTCGATCCGGTAGCGCTGGGCCGCGAGCGGACCTGCGATGAGAAGGGCGAGCAGTACCTGGCGAAGCATCGTCATCCAGCAAAAATACTGCAGATCCTTCGCTCGGTTCACTCGCTCAGGATGACAATGGGGTAGCGCCGTGGTTACACTGAATAATTGGAGACCAGCCTGGTGACCGGCATCACGCTGTCGCACTTTGGAACGGAAGAGAGGCGTTCAATGCCCTCCAGAAAGACAGCCGCGAAAAAGCCAAGCGCGCGGGAACAGCTCACTGAATACCGGCGGAAACGCGACTTCAAGACGACCGCGGAACCGGAGGGCGGCAGCAAGAAAGCCGGTCGCGACAAGAAGACGCTGGAGTTCGTGATTCAGAAGCACGCGGCGACTCGCCTCCACTTCGACCTGCGGCTCGAAGCCGACGGCGTCATGAAAAGTTGGGCGGTGCCGAAAGGCCCGAGTCCCGATCCGACGGTGAAGCGGCTCGCCATGCAAGTCGAAGATCACCCGATGGAGTACAACGCCTTCGAGGGCACGATCCCCAAGGGTGAGTATGGCGGCGGCACCGTCATGATCTGGGACCGCGGCTCGTACGAGCCGGAGAAGGGCGAAGGCGAGGACGGCGTTCGTGAAGGGCTCAAGAAGGGGGATCTCAAGATCATCTTTCATGGCAAGCGCATGAAAGGCAGTTGGGTGCTGGTCCGGACCCGCGGGTGGGGAGGGGGATCCAGTGGCAAGCCGTCGTGGCTGTTGATCAAGCATCGCGACAAGTACGCCGAGCCTGGCGACGCGCTCGTCGAGAAGTACAAGACGTCCGTCGTGACGGGCCGCACGATGGAGCAGATCGGCGGCGCGACGAAGGAACGCGTCTGGCACTCCAATCGCGCGGCGCAAAACGACCACTCACCGGCTCCAAGAAAGAAGACCATCAGCGTCGCGGAGGCACGCGCGGCTCGGGCGAAAGCCGCGGCCAAAGCGGCCAAAGCGGCCAAAGCGGCCAAAGCGGCCAAGACGGACCAATGACGTCGGCGCGCTCATGACACTGCCGATCCCGTCGACCACGCAGCCCCACGGAGCCGGATCGCTGGTCGGTCGGGGAGTGCGTCGCGCATTTGAACCTGACGTCAGACGCGTACATCCCGCTCCTGCAGCACGCGTTCGCCGATCCGAACGTGGCAGGGCGAGCCGCGCCCCGGCTCTACCATCGCGACGTAATGGGATGGATCATCTCGATATTCATGCCTTGTGATCCTGCCGCGGCATCAGCAACGTCACTTATGGCAGGCGGAGCACGTGTGGGACGGTGCGTGATCCATCCTTCCTCCTTCAAGAATGGAGCAGGCCACTATGTCAAAGTGGAATGCTTGACCCGTGTCTACTTCAGGCGTGCCCCTCGAGATCGAGCGCAAGTATCTCCTGAGCGGGCTGCCGCCATTTCCGCGCACCACGGCGATTCTCGAGATCGACCAAGGCTATCTGCCGGGAGAGCGGCTCGTGGAGCGGCTGCGGCGCGAACGATCACACGCGGGCGTCGTTCGCTACTATCGCACGGTCAAGGTGGGCAGCGGCGTCGAGCGGATCGAGCTGGAGGAGGAGACGGACCAAACGGTCTTCGACCATCTGTGGCTGCTCACTGAGGGACGCCGCCTCCGCAAGCGGCGCTATCTGGTTCCGAATGGCGCGGACATGTGGGAGATCGACGAATTTGTCGATCGTCCGCTCGTGCTGGCCGAACTCGAGCTCCCTCGGGCAGACGCGCACGTGGCGATCCCGGACTGGCTCCAACCCGTCCTCGTTCGCGAAGTTACGGACGAACGGGAGTACACGAATCGCAGTCTGGCGCGATAAACCGCGAATACGTAACTGTAGATCCCTCGCTGCGCTCGGGATGACAGCTTCCCCATCGAGAGGCATATCGCTGATGGCAAAGGCAAAAGCAAACAAAGCGGCCAAAAAAGCGGCCAAAAAAGCGGTGAAGACCTCAACAGGCGCGTGGGAGGCAGTGTTCGCGCAGCGCAGTCCGGGTGAGAAGCGCTATTGGCTCGTGAAGTCCGAACCGGAGGTATTCTCCTTCGACGACTTGCTCAACCTTCCGAACAAGACGACGCACTGGAACGGCATCCGCAATTTCGCCGCCCGCAATTTCATGAGAGACGGCATGAAAATCGGCGACCGCGTGTTCTTCTACCACTCGATGTCGGATGCGCAGGCCATCGTCGGCATCTGCGAGGTCGTCCGCGAGGGATATCCCGACGACTCCGCGTTCGACCGCACGAGTGAGGGCTACGATCCCAAGTCGGACAAGGCCATGCCGACGTGGTACATGGTGGACCTTCGCGCCGTGGCGCAGTTCACGCGTCCGGTGACGCTGGCGGAGATCAAGCGGCGCAAGGGACTCGAAAGCATGGCGCTGCTGCGCATCGGGCGGCTGTCGGTCTCGCCGGTGACGGCTGGTGAGTGGGAGATCATCTGCGCGATGGCGTCTTAGCGCCAAGGTGGAGGATCCTCGCGGATGGACCTTCGGTCATGTGATATCGGCCATCACCGTGCGGTCCCGCGCCCAGGCTCGCAGCTCGCCGATCTTCTCGGTCATAGTCATCGCCAGCGGCCGCGTCGTCTTGATCTCCTGTAAGAGTAGATCGGTCGTAAGCGGCGTGTTCGCCGAGAACGCGGAGAACAGGCCCGCGACGACGGTCTCCTCGATCTCGGCACCGCTGAATCCGTCGCTCGCCTGCGCCAGCTTCAGGAGATCGAACTGCTTCGCCTGTTGCTTTCGCCGAGCGAGGTGGATGTCGAAAATGATTTGCCGCACCGCGGGCGTCGGCAAATCCACGAAGAACACTTCGTCGAAGCGCCCCTTCCGGATGAACTCCGGCGGCAACTTCGACACGTCGTTCGACGTCGCGACGACGAAGACGTCCCCGCGCCGCTCCTGCAGCCACGCGAGAAACGATCCGAACACCCGCCGCGATACGCCGCCGTCCGCATCGTCTCCGCCTTGCGCGAACGCCTTTTCCAGTTCATCGATCCACAGAATGACCGGCGCCATTCGCTCCGCCGTGTGCAGCGCTCGCTTGAAGTTCTTCTCGCTGTCGCCGATGTACTTGTCGTAGAGATTCGCCGGGTCGAGCTTCAGCAGCGGCAGCCCCCATTCGGTGGCGACGGCCTTCGCGCACATGCTCTTTCCGCATCCCGGGACGCCGAGCAGCAAGATGCCCTTCGGGAAGCGCAGCCCGAAGTCCACGGCGCGCTGATGGTCCGTGACGACGGTGCGTCGTTTGACGAGCCATTCCTTGAGCCCTTTGAGGCCGGCCACCTCATTGAGCCCGTGCTCGGGCGGGTAGTACTCGAGCAGCCCGTCCTGCTGAATGGCCTGGCGCTTCGCCGCGATGACGCCCTCGATGTCCTTGGCGCGGAGATTCCCGTCCTCCACGATTTGGCGCGTGACAATCTTCTCGGCCTCGACCAGCGTGAGCCCCATCAGGTTCTGGATCAGACGCGTGCGATCCTGCGGCGTGAGCTCGACCGTCACCTTCATGCGCGCCGAATACTCGCGGATCATCCGTTCGACGATGATGCGATAGTCGTCGAACACGGGCGTGGGCAGCTTGAAGATCGTCGCGTGTGGCCGGAGGGCGTCGGGCAGCCGGATGTTGTTGCCCACCAGCACCAACGCGCCACGCCGGGCCTCGAGCAGCCACACGACGTCGAGCAGGTGGCTCACGACCAGCGGCTCCTCGAGATAGGCCGCGAGGTCGCGAAAGAGAAATACGCCGGCGGAATCCTGCTCGGCGTACTTGAGTGCCTTCACCGGCTCCTGCGTATCCTCGAAGTAGGGATCGCCCGCGGAGTTGCCGCGGCGCACACCCTTCGAGCGTGTCCAGTAGTAGTAGTGCAGGCTGAGCTGCGACGCCGCCTGCCGTACCAACTCTTCCGCGCGTTCAGGTTCATTGGTTTCGACCACGATGAGCGCGTAGTGCGCGCGAATGAGAAGCTCGAGGTCGGCGAGCGCGTCGTTTGGAGGCATGGGGGAAAAGGTGGTAGGTGGTAGGTGCTAGGTGGAAGGTGCGCCCCTAGTCCCAGCCCTTAGCCCTAGCACCTACCACCTACCACCTACCACCTTTTTCTTCCGTGACTGCCGTCGTTCCCGACGATCTCGCCCGCGCGCTCTCCGAGCGCTACGACCTCCGCGACATACTGGGACGCGGCGGGATGGCGACCGTCTACATGGGGTACGACCGCAAACACCAGCGCGAGGTCGCGCTCAAGGTGATGCGCCCCGACATCGCCGCCACGATCGGCGCCGACCGCTTCCTCAAGGAAATCCAGATCGTCGCGCGGATGGTGCACCCCCACATTCTGTCGCTGCACGACTCGGGCGAGGCGGAGGGTTTCCTCTATTACGTCATGCCGTACATCGATGGTGGAAGTCTGCGGGATCGCATCGGGCCTGATCAGCGGATGACCGCCGACCGCGCGATCGCGATCGCCGAGCCGATCGCCGACGCGGTCTCGTACGCCCATCAGTGCGGCGTGCTGCATCGCGACATCAAGCCGGAGAACGTGCTCTTCGCGCGCGCGCATCCGATCGTCGCCGATTTCGGGATCGCCAAGGCCGTGAGCTCCGCGAGCGGCGGCGCGAACCTCACCCGCACGGGGATCTCGCTCGGCACGCCGGGCTACATGAGTCCCGAGCAGGCCGCGGGATTCGCGGACGTCGATGCCCGCACCGACGTGTACAGCCTCGCGATTCTGGTGTACGAGATGATCGTCGGAGCGATCCCGGGTCGCTGGGTCACGGAAGAGTCGTATCGCGCAGGGCGCTTCGTGGACGCCGCGGCGGCGCATCGCCCGTATCTGTCCGCGACCGGCGCGGTCGTCGAAGGGGCACTGGTGCGGGCGCTCGCGCTGCGTCCCGATCAGCGGACGGCGACACCCGCTGCGTTCATCGAAGATCTTCGCGGCCTCGCCAAAGCCGGGCGTCGCAAGTACCGGCCCGAGGAGATCGAGAAGATCGTGAACCGCGCCGCGGAGATCGAAGCATCGAATCCGACGATGGCGGGCTCCATGACCATCGGCGGCGTCGAGCAGATCGCGCGTGATGTGGGCATCGCGCCGCAACACGTGCGATCGGCGCTCGCCGAGCGCTCTCCACGCAACGTCTCGCGCGACACCGGGCTCGAGCCGCCGAGTCACAACCGGCTGATCGGCGGGCCGACGCGCCTGCTTCATCAGCGCGTCGTGCACGGCGAGCTCGCGGATGCGGACTATCCCGTGCTCGTCGAGGAGATCCGGATCATTCTCTCCGAGGTCGGCCAGGTGAGTCAGCTCGGGCGGTCGTTCACCTGGACGATCAACAAGGGGACGTCGTCCACGCGCAACGTCGAGATCGCCGTTGGTGTGCGGAATGGACAGACGCGTATCATCGTGCAGGAAAACCTCGCCAACCTGATCGGCGCCATTTTCGGCGGCATCGGGGGCGGGATGGGCGGCGGCGGCCTGGGTCCGATAATGGGAGTGATGTTCGGCGCGCTCGGTCTACCGGGAGCGGCCGCCGCGATCGTCGTGCCCACGTGGCTGGGTATCGTCTACCTCACCGCGCGCACGAGCTACTTCTACGCCGTGCAGCGCCGCGACAAGAAGCTCAAGCATCTGGCCGATCGTCTGGCGGATCTCACGCGCGAGCTGGTCGGTGACGAACCGCAGAAGCTGCTCAAGTAGGAGTTAGCATGAGTCCAGCCACGATAGCCGTGTTGAAGGATGACGGAGTCTCCTCCATTGAGCCCAACGCCATTTGCGACGCGTGCGGCAGACGCGGCACGGTGGCCCGCGCCACGCTCGAGACCCAGCCGCGCCAGGTCTGGCGATGGTGCCGCAAGTGCGCTCCGCGAGAGGTGCGGCGTTTTGAGCGACAGCAGCGGGAAGCGGCCAAACAATGGTCCGCGCATTTCCGCAAGCAGTTTCGCACCACCCACGATCCTCACAAGAAAACGGACATCTCCGTGCCGCCGGCGAGCAGCATCAAGTGGGGAACAGCTCGCGGACGTCTGCATTTCGCACTCTCCACCCTCAAGGAAATCTCGGAGAATTACGTAAAGGGAGCCGTGGGAGCCGGCCGCCCCAAGCGTTGACCCGCCAGCGGAAAGCGGTGTAAGGGCGTGTTCGAGATCGTCGGGCGGGATCAGGCACCGGGATCATGTCCGAGGGGCAGGTGGCGAAGCTGGTCCGCGTCGTTTCTACGGTTGAATACTTCCTGCGCGACTAGGCACAGTACTTAAGGACTGGCGCGCACAACTACCGGAACTCATTCTACCGGCAATGTCCCTTTCTCGCCGGCAGTTTGTCCTTACAACGGGCGCAGCCACGGCCGGCATTCTCGCCCGCCCGGATCGGCTCTTCGCGCAGCAGCCCAGTCGACCGAACCTCCTCTTCATTCTCGCCGACGACCTCGGGTACGGTGACATCAGTGCGTTCGGCCGCCCCGATTACAAGACGCCGAACATCGACCGCCTCGTCGCCGAAGGCGTGCGGTTCAGCAACGCGTACACGGCGGCGTCCACCTGTACGCCGACGCGTGTGGGATGGGCGACCGGACGTTACCCGCAGCGACAACATCCGGATTTGCAACGCCCCATGGGCTGGGGGACGGACGCGAGCGGGTTGCCGACGTACGGCCTCTCGCCCGAGGTGCCCACGATCGCCCGGATGATCAAGCGAGCCGGATACGACACCGCGCTCGTCGGCAAATGGCATCTGGGCTTCCAACCCGAATTCAGCCCGCTCCGCCACGGCTTCGACGAGTTCTTCGGGATCAAGGGAGGGGGCGCGGATTACTTCACGCACACGGGACGCCGGAACGTTCACGAGTTGTACGAGGGCGACGTGACCGCCGAGCGCGCGGGGTACATGACCGAGCTGCTCAGCGATCGCGCGATCGCATATGTGTCGCGCAAACGCGAGCGTCCGTTCTATCTGAGCCTGCACTACACCGCGCCGCACTGGCCGTGGGAAGGGCCGGCGGACACGCATGGCGATTCGCTGCCTCACGACTTCACCGCTGGCGGATCACAAATGGTGTTTCGCGAGATGATGAAAAGTCTGGATGACGGCATCGGCCGAGTGATGCGCGCCCTCGACGGCGCGGGTCGTTCCCGCGATACGATCGTGATCTTCACCAGCGACAACGGCGGCGAGCGCTACTCGTACAATTGGCCGTGGTCGAATGGCAAGTTCACGCTCCACGAGGGCGGCATTCGGGTGCCTGCCGCGATGCGGTGGGTCGGGACGCTTTCCGCCCGGAGCTGCGATCAGCTGACGATCACGATGGATTGGACCGCGACGATGGTTGCCGCGGCGGGTGCGTCGCCCGAAGCGGGGCTGGACGGGATCGACCTAATGCCGTTCGCGCGCGGCATGACGTCCACAGAGCGAACGCTCTTCTGGCGGCAGCCCGACCCGATTCGTACGCCTCACGCGGCGGCGCGTCGCGGCCCGTGGAAGTACCTGCGCGTCGGAACTGACGAATTCCTCCATGATCTCGGCAGCGACCCTGGGGAAAAGTCGGATCTCAAGGCTCGGCATCCCCACGTGCTCGCTGAGCTGCGCGAGGCGTGGAATCAGTGGGACGCGCAGATGGAGCCGATGCGCCACGAGACAACACCACCTTGAATGGCAGGAAGATTAGGGCGATCCCAGCGCTCGATTGATACCGGCCCTTTGGGGCTGGAAGATGTATGATCAGGGGCAGGGCTTCACGGGTTTTGCTACATTATGGAGTGGCAGGGCGGTCCAGACGTACTGGAGCAAAAGCTGCAAGGAAGCACTCACGACGGGCCCGCACTTAGGCGGACTCAAGAGCACACGCAGGGGATACCAGGAGACAGGGCACGATGCGCACGACAGGGGTAGTGAAGTGGTTCAATGCTGAGAAGGGGTA
>JBBDXZ010000059.1:0-35775 GCA_040902075.1 Gemmatimonadaceae bacterium | reverse complement strand
CGCCGCGCCTCGAAGCGAATGCCGGGGATTCGGAGCGCATTCATCTCGCGAGCGATGTCCGCTGCGTCGGTGAGCCAGGGTGCGCCCACCTGCTTCAACGGAGCAAGCGTGCCGCGTCCTTCATTCAAATTGGTCGCTTCGAAGAACACGGTCCCCGGATACAAGAGGGCCGTCTCCTCGTCACGGATATTGGGCGACGGGTTGATCCACGGAAGGCCGGTCTCCGAGTACCACATCGATCGGCGATAGCCCTGCATCGGAATCACCGAGATGTTCGCCGAAATGCGCCCGCTGCCGACGAGAAAGCGCAGCAGCTCACCTGGAGTGAGCCCGTACCGAAGCGCCACATCGTACCGCCCGACGAATGACCGATAGCGGTTCTCGAGGATGCCGCCCTCGACTTTGTCGGCGCGAATCGGGTCGGGCCGGTCGAGGACGATGAACGACTTCCCCAACTTTCCCGCGGCTTCCGCCGCGAGCGCCATCGTCCAGACATAGGTATAGACGCGCGCGCCCACGTCCTGAATGTCGTAGACCAGAACGTCCACGTCGCGCAGCATCTCCTCGGTGGGGACGCGCGTCTCGCCATACAGCGAGTGCACCGGCAGCCCCGTGGCCGTGTCGGTCCCCAATCCGATCTTCTCGCCGCCGCGCACGGCGCCGCCAAATCCATGCTCGGGCCCGAACAGCGCGACCAATTGGACGCCCGGCGCACGGAAGAGCCGGTCCACGTTGCGCCGCCCCTCGCGATCGAGTCCCGTGTGGTTGGTGATCAGCCCGACGCGTTTTCCCTGGAGCACGTGCAGCGAATCGCTGAGCAGAACCTCGAGGCCGGGCCTGACCTGGGCTTGAGACGCTCCAGTAAACGCGAGACAGGCGATCGCGAGCGCGAGTTTCATCATGCTGTGATAATTTAAAAGGAGAGCAGGGAGCAGGGAGCAGGGAAAAGGGAGCAGGGAACCCGCTATCGCGGCCTGCTCCCCGCTCCCGTGCTCCCTGCTCCCTGCTCCCTGCTCTATTCAGTTCGCGTAGTACTCCTGAATGCAGCGCGCGATCAGCTGCTGCAGCAGCCGCGCCTGAACGTCGCTCACCGGATGAGTCGCGAGTTGCGGAAGCGAATACCAGATGTCCTTGAGCGCCAGCAAGAGCTGCTCTGCCCGGATGCCTTTTCCTCTGGCGTCGGCGGCGGCACGTATGAGCAACCCCTTCAGCTCATCTCCGTGGTTGCCCGCCTGCACGGACCGCGATAAGGCCGTGCGCAGCTCCGCAACGGTCGCGGGGTCCAACGCTGATGTGCTCGGCGTGCGATCTGGGGCCATCATGGACGGCGCACGTCGGAGGAGGGCGGAATCAACGCTTCAGCTTGGTCGCGAGGAATATCTGTCATTGGTTCAATCGGCGTCAAGTATTCGGCACGTCGGCATAAAGGAAATTTCGTGCTAACGCGCGGCGGCGGTGCGACGATTGCGACCCGCGTCACGTTGTGTCAGCAGCAACCAGAGACTCGATGTCCACAGCGCGCGGCCCGGGAGCCGCCGAGGGTCGCCCCGGGAAACACGTCGTCCTCATCCTGTCGAGCGACGCGGTGGCAGCCGCTCTGCTTGGCGCACTCGTCGAGACGCTCGGCTACCTCGTCCGCTTTTACCATCCGCCTGAGCTCCCGGACGACGCGCTCCGCCGAGAAAAACCTTCAGTGGCCATGGTGGATTGCGATGATGTCACCGTCCTGAACGATGAGCTCCTGGGCCGAGCGAAGATGCGCGGCATCGCCGTCGTCATGTTCGGATCGGCCGACGCCCTGCGCCGTGTCCGGCAGGTCGCCATCGACCACGAGCTCGACACGCTCATCATGCCCGCGTCGCTGAACGCGCTGGACGAAACGATCAGGAAGGCCGTCGAGAATTACTGTTAGGGCTGAGAAGTCATGTTTGGAGGATTCATGAACGCCAAGCTGCTCGTGCGAGGGACGTTAGCGGGCGCCCTGACGCTCTTTGCGTGGGAGACGATCTCGAAAACGCTGATCCCCTGGCCCGCACCCGACCTGACCGAAAAATCCGCGCTCCTTGGCTTGATGCTCGGCCGGCAGTTCGCGCTCGACCTCGTCGTCGCCTTTGTCGTCCTTATGGCACTGCTGCGTTTCCCGCGCGCGACGGCCGGACAGTACGCTGTCGGAACCGCGGCGCTCGCGCTGGCCGTCTCGGCGTCGGCGTTCGTCTCGGAGTGGAACTGGTACGGGTTCGGAGCCGCTTGGACGGTCGTGAACGCGGTCGATCGAGTCATTGGCTATGGCCTTCTCGGTCTCGTGCTCGGCGCGGCGATCAACAAGTGGAATGGGCGTGTGAACACGAATGAGTGGAGCGGCGTTCAAGCGCCGACTGGACTGCCTTCCAGCATGAGCGCACCCAAGCCCAGGCCCAGCAGTCGGAACTGACGCGACGTCACCGAGCTCGAGCGGGTATGGGGGGGGGCCGGGAAGCGGAACGCATCGCCCTTCTTCATATATTCAGCCCATGTCGAGTATTCACACGATGTGGCGTCTTCCCGTAAGCGGCGTGTGGTCGGTGCTGGTACTGTGCGCCGTTGGATGCAGCCGGCCGCTTCCGGAGCCCGCGCCGGCACCCGCGACGCAACGTGGTCGTCCCGAGCTCATCCCGCTTGGAGTCGATCCCATCGTCCGGCGTGCGCCCTTCGACACGACCAGCTGGGTCGATTCGACGCTCGCTTCGCTGTCGCTGCGAGAGCGCGCCGCGCAGACAGTGATGTTCTGGACGCTCGGCGATTACACCAGCGTCGAGGACTCCGCCTTCGCGGAGATCGTGCGCTGGGTCGAGAAGGAAGGCGTCGGCGGACTCACGATGTCGCTCGGGACTCCGATCGAAGTCGCGGACAAGTTGAACTACCTGCAGCGTCGAGCGCGCGTCCCTTTGCTCGTGGCCGCCGACCTGGAGCCCGCACTGCTGCGGCTGGAGGCGGCGATCTTTCCGCACTACTTGCTCGAGACGGGTGGCGCGACCGCGTTTCCGACGGCGATGGCGATTGCCGCGACGGGCCGGGATGAAGACGCGTTCGACGTCGCGCGCGCCATCGCCCGCGAAGCCCGTGCGGTCGGGATTCACGTCAACTTCGCGCCCGTGGTCGACGTGAACATCAACCCGAACAACCCGGTGATCGGTACCCGATCGTTCGGCGAAGATCCGGATCGCGTGGCGCGCCTATCGGCATACTTCGTTCGCGGAACGCACGCCGGCGGCGCGCTGGCGACCGCCAAGCACTTTCCGGGACACGGCGACACGGACGTGGACTCTCATGTGGGGCTCCCCGTCGTCACCGCGAACATGGAGCGTCTGCGAACGGTCGAGCTGGTTCCCTTTCGCGCGGCGATCACGGCGGGGGCCGATCTCGTGATGTCGTCTCACATCGCGCTGCCCGCGCTTGGCGGCGACAGCACGACGCCGGCGACGCTGCGCCCGGACGTGATGCAAGCGCTGTTGCGCGACTCCTTGCAGTTCCGTGGCTTGACGATCACCGACGCGCTGAGCATGGAAGGCGTGGGGAAGGGGTATTCGATCGAGGAGAGCGTCCTGCGCTCGATCAACGCCGGCACCGACATTCTGCTTCGGCCAGGCGATGACGTCACCCGCGCGATCAACGCCGTGGTCGCGGGCGTCGAGCGAGGCGACGTCCCGCGGGCGCGGGTCGACGCTTCGGTGACGCGCATTCTGTGGATGAAGGCGCGACTGGGGCTCATCGCGAATCGTCTCGTGCCGCTCGAGCCCGTGCGAGCGGTTGTTGGCTCCGCCGAGCACCGCGCGCTCGCGCGAGACGTCGCGCAACGCGCGATCACGCTCCTGCGCGACAGCGGCGCCGCGGTCCCGCTGACGCCGGCGGCCAACGCGCGCATCGCGGTCGTGAACTACATGCCGGAGACGGAGCTCAAAGCCGGGCGCGCGTTCGGCAGGGAGTTGGCCAGGGCGCGTCCCGGCGCGCGCGTCGTGGCGAAGCTCTCGCCCGCGACGGCAAAAGCGCACCTCGATTCCATCGCACAGGTCCTGAACGGCGCGGACGCCATCGTGCTCGCCGTCTACGTGCGCCGGGTCGAAGGGGAAGGGCGGACGACGGTTCCCCCCCATGTCGCCGCGTGGATCGATTCGGTGGCGGCGAGCCCCAACGCGGCCGTCGTGGCATTCGGGAATCCGTACATCATTCGCCAGTTTCCGCGTGCCCGCACGTACTTGAACACGTATGGCGTCGGGGATGTGCTCGAGATCGCGGCGGCGAGGGCTTTAGCTGGCGCCGCACCGATTACGGGGAAATCGCCGGTCTCATTGCCGGGATTTTTCCGTGCGGGGGATGGGCTGATTCGATGACACCAAGGTTGATTCAGAAGTACGTCGCGATGGAGGCGAGAAGGAATGCGTGATCCGCGCGATTGTTGAATCGATCGCGCCCCCGCCCGCGCACATAGTCGAATTTCAGCGCTGAATCTCGGGTGGGGCGGAAGTTCGCGCCCAGCGTCAGCTGGCCCGCGCTCTCCCCCGGGATGTCGGCGTCGAATTTCACGTAATCCCATCGCGCTTTGAGCTATAAAAACGACGCCGGCATGGTCCGCACCAGCCCCCGCCCGAGCTCATGCACCGCTTCGACGTACCATCCGTGCTGCTTCGACGCATAGATGCCCACGAGCCCCGGCGGAATGTCCACGCGAGCGAGCGCCGCCTCGCCGCTCACCGTAGTCCCGAAGACGCGCGTCTCGATGTCGAGCGCGGTGATCGTCAGATCGCGGCGTTCGTCGATCCGTGTGCCCTCGAGATTGAAAACGTTATATGCGCCGTGGTGCGCCGACACGCCGATCTCGTGATCCACGCCCGGACTGAACGCCAACCGGCCCACGACCGCGGGCGACCCGTTGTTGTCCTCGACGTTGCCCCGACCCAGTGGGATACGCGTGCCATCTTCGGCGTCGTCGATCAAGCCGGCATGAAAGCCGTTCGTGGCATACAGCTCATACGTCAGCCGAGATCTGCGAGGCAGTCCGACTTGCCCGAGGACGCCGAAGCCAGGCTCCGACAACGCGACGCCGATGATTTCGGTGGAGACGAGCGGGCGATCGGTGAACTCGTTCTGCGGACTGTCGTGGGCGAGGTTGAATTTGCCAAGCGGGGAGAGGATCATGCCGCCCCGCAGCGCGAGGGCCGGAGCGAAGAGCAGATCGATGGCGGCATATTCCAGCTTGATCTCTCGGCCGCCCTCCTCGAACTCGAGCTCCGCGCCCATGCGCACGAAATCGCTGACGCGGGTGTGCGTGAAGAGATTGAAGCGCTTCGCCTCGAATCCTGCTTCATCCCGCAGCCCCTCGACTTCTTCCCACCGGGCGTGCGCCTCGGCGTAGCCGCCGATCGCGGTGCGTCCGAAGAGCCGCGTCTGAAATGGCTTGTCGTAGACCCCCCCACGGACGAACGGCCTCCGCGTGGTGTCCGAGAGCGTATCCCGCTGCTGTGCCGCTGCAGTGCCGGCTGTCAGCACCAGCACCGCCAGGCCGACCGCGCACCAGGCAACAACGCGCGAGCTCATGAGTCCGCTCCGATCTCGATCACGAGCGTGTCGCCGGAGCGAGAGAGTGGATAGCGAGTGAGTGCTCTTTCAGCGGGACCACGAAGAACCTGACCTTCGCGATCGTACGTGGATCCGTGACACGGGCAGACGAGACGAGCACCACTCACGTCCACGGTGCACCCCCGATGCGTGCAGATCGGCGATACCGCGCGATACTCTCCGGTTGATGTCGCGAGCACGTAGATGGGATCCTCGAGACCCTGCGGCTGGATCTTGATCGCGCCGTCGGGATTCGCGAGATCCGGAAAGGCGCTCAACGCGAGACGAACCTGTCCGCCGCTGACCGGAACCGGGTGCGTCACCAGGGACACGCAGCCCGCGATGAAGACGGTCACGCCCGCGAGCGCGCACTGGGCGACAAACTCGCGACGACGCATCGCGCTCTGGTTCATCGCGACTCGACGAAATCGAGTAGCGCGTCCTTCTGCGCCCGCGTCAGAAGGGCGAACGCCTGGCGCGAACGGAGAGCTTCTCCACCGTGCAGCAGTATGGCTTCTTCGACGGTTCGCGCGCGTCCGTCGTGCAAGAGGAACGCATCCCCGTTCAGGAATTTCCGCATCAATCGTAGCCCCCAGAGCGGAGCAGTACGCCATTCACGGCCGTTCGCCTGTCCGTCCGGACGATTGTCGGCCAGCTCATCGCCCATGTCGTGAAGGAGAAAGTCGGAGTACGCGTGCACGGTGCGATTCGAGAGCGCGGCGACGGCGCTCGCCCCCGTCTGGAATTCCGGGACGTGGCATTTGCTGCACTCGATCTGCGCGAACAACTGCCGCCCCTCGGCGCGACGCTCCGTTTCCCGTCCCGGCTCTGGAGGAGCGAGCGTCCGCACGTAAAACGTGACCGCCTGCACGGTGGACTCGAGCACTTCGGGATCGGGCACGCGATCAACTGCCTCGATCGGGATGCTCGAGAGCGGATTTCGGTTTTCCGTCGGCAGGAATGGCGACGTGATGCCGATGTCCTGCAAGTAGGCAGTGACAACCTGTTGAAAGAGCACTGCGTTGGCCGCCTTCCGTCCGAAACGTCCCAACTTCAGTCCAGGTCCCGCTCCCGGCTCGGTCACAGGCACGAAGTCCGCCGCGGGCACGAAGTTCGGACGCCCCGAGATTCCATCGCCATCCGCGTCGAACTCGTCGGCATTGGCGACGATCGCCGCTTCCGGGATCGCTTCGATCAGCCCGGCGCCGAACACCGGGGGCGGCAGTCGGAGGGAGAAGGGAATACCCTCGGGAACCCGTTCGGCCACCGCACCCGGAATTGCCTTGTTCTGGATCTGCGGCCCACCGACCGAATTCTGAAAGCTGTCGGCGTCGCTGCCGATGCGAATGAGCGCGTTGCGCGGGCGGCCGCGCCCGTCGCCGCTATGACACGTCGCGCACGAGACATCGTTGAAGATGGGGCCTAGGCCTGTATTCGGCGCGAACTGCCGTTCGAACTCAGCGTCTCCACGAGCGAAGGCTGCCATCTCGGCATCAGTTAACCCCTCGACGGGGCCATCGAAGACGTCGCCGTCAGGCGGCGCCACAGTCGTGAGCTGATCGCACGCGACGATCACGACCGCGCACGACAGCAGCAGGGCGAAAGAGTGGGAGATCCGCGGCATCTAGAAATGTTAGGGAGGACTAAATTAGGAATTCCTATGCACTAACGCAAGCAGGCGCGGCTGGAGGGCCGAGCGGTCTGTTCGGGAAAGTGACCCGGCCTGGCAAACTGGAGTTGAACAAAAGGCAAGGGGTGCTATCACTTACGGTGTTGACAGACGCAGGTCCACACCATCTATTTTGTCGCTCTGGTGACCGTCGCTTTGTCGTAGGATCGACAGAGCATCGTCGCCAACCCAGGAAACAGGAAACACCGCGGGACACGTCGTCGCTGACGGCCCGCCCCCCGATTCCCCCCCGATCCCCGTTCACTCGACGGGATCGGTCCGTGTAATCCCTTACCAGAGGTTATTGAGCTCATGAGGCAACTCAGAAACACGCTCGTTGTCGGCAGTCTGCTCGCACTACTCCCCGCGCTGGCTCTGGCGCAGGGCACGATAGTGAGCGGACGAGTCACGAGTGACGCGGACGCGCCCCTGCAAGGCGCTGCCGTCAGCATCCCCACGTTGAACGTCAGCGCGTCGACGAACGCCGAAGGCCGGTACTCGTTGACGATTCCGTCCGCGAACGTCGGACGCACGGTCACCGTCGTCGCGCGCCGCATCGGTCACGCACCGGGGTCCGCCCAGGTGACGCTCGTTGCCGGCACCGTGACCCAGGACTTCAGGCTCCCCGTCAGTGCGGCGCAGCTGGAAGGCGTCGTGGTCACCGCGCTCGGTCTCGAGCGTGAGAAGCGCTCCCTCGGCACCTCGGTTCAGAACATTTCGGGAACCGAAGTCTCGACGGCGCGAGAGACGAACATCGTCAACGCGCTCTCGGGCAAAGTCGCCGGAGTGGCGATCACCAATGCGGGATCCCAGGGCGGCTCATCGCGCCTCGTGATCCGCGGCGCTAACTCGATCGCGGGGAACAATCAGCCGCTGTTCATCGTGGATGGGATCCCGGTCAGCAACCAGACGGTGGGCGCTCCCGGTGGGTACGGCGGCGTTGATTACGGCAACG
The DNA here is from genome assembly GCA_040902075.1 of Gemmatimonadaceae bacterium. Classification (GTDB taxonomy): domain Bacteria; phylum Gemmatimonadota; class Gemmatimonadetes; order Gemmatimonadales; family Gemmatimonadaceae; genus DASPMP01. The sequence continues at coordinate 27,559 of JBBDXZ010000059.1, read as the reverse complement.
CCGTGCAGGACCTGAACCCGCACGACATCGAAAGCATCAGCGTCCTCATGGGCCCGAACGCGGCCGCGCTATACGGCTCGCGCGCAGCCAACGGCGCCGTGGTGATCACGACAAAGCGCGGCAAGGGCGTGCCACGCGGTTTCGGCGTGAGCGTCAACTCCTACGTCAGCTTCGAGTCGCCGCTCAAGCTCCCCGACTATCAGAACCAGTACGGACAGGGATCGGGCGGTGCCTTCTCATACGTAGACGGAGCCGGGGGCGGCACTAACGACGGAACCGATGAGAGCTGGGGCCCCAAGCTCGACGGCCAACTGATCTGCCAGTTCGATAGTCCGCGCGATGCGGCGGGCAACTGCACGCCCACGCCGTGGGTCGCGCATCCGAACAACGTCAGGAACTTCTTCGAGACGGGCCGCACCTTCACGAACAATGTCGCACTGTCGGCAGCCGGCGAGCGATCGGATGTTCGCCTTTCGCTCACCAGCGATGAACTGGATGGATTGGCGCCCGGCATGCAGCTCAAAAAATTCGCCAGCGCGCTCAATGGTGGTGCGGAGCTGGGCGAACGGTGGAAGGCCACCGGGTCGGTCCAGTACATCAAGAACCAGGGGTACAACCGCAACGGCACCGGTTACGCGAACGACAACTTCATGCAGCAGTTCGTCTGGTTCGGACGCCAAGTGGACGTGCAGCGTCTGAAGGATCCGCGGAAGGATGCCGACGGCAACATGATCAACTGGAATCACAACTATCACGACAACCCGTACTGGATCCAGTTGGAGAGCTCCAACCGCGACCAGCGCGACCGGATCATCGGTGTCGGATCGGTCAAGTTTCAGCCGACGAGCTGGCTCACCGCCACGCTCCGCAGCGGCAGCGACTGGTTCCGCGAGTACCGCAAGGTCAACCGCGCGTACGGCCTCGTAGAGAGTCCATTCGGCGGCTTCGACGAGGACAACATCTTCACGCAGGAAACGAATACCGAAGGCTTGCTGGCTGCGACGCGTCCCCTCACCGAGGGCCTCAGCGTTACGGCGAGCCTTGGCGGCAACCTGCGGTCCACGCAATTCAAGAGCAACCATGTAGGCGTGAATGAGCTGGTCGTTCCGGGCATCTACAACGTGCGGAACGCGCAGAATGACCCCACCGTCCTGGCGTATGAAGAGCGGAAGCAGGTCAACAGCCTTTATGGACAGGCGCAGTTCGCCTACAACGACTACCTCTTCGTGGACGTGACGGGTCGCAATGACTGGTCCTCCACGCTCCCGGCCGACAACAACTCGTACTTCTATCCGTCGGTGTCGGCGAGCTTCGTGTTTACCGATGCCGTGCCCGCACTAGGGACCGGGTTGCTGAACTACGGGAAGATCCGCGCCGGTCTCGCGACCGTGGGTAACGATGCGGCGCCGTATCAGCTCCAATCGACGTATACGGCCGGTACTCCATTCGGTGGCGCGCCGCGGTTTTCTGTGCCGAACGCGCTGGCAAACAGCGATCTCAAGCCCGAGGAGACCCAGTCGTTCGAGGTGGGTACCGAATTGAGCTTCTTCGATAGCCGGGTTGGTCTCGACCTGACCTACTACAGCAAAGAGACATCCAACCAGATCCTCAACGCGCAGATCTCAGGTACGACCGGCTACACCAGCAAGGCGGTCAACGCGGGCGTGATCAGCAACAAGGGCATCGAGACGCTGTTGTCCGCGACGCCGATCAAGCTCGCCAACGGCTTCCAGTGGAATACATCCCTGAACTTTGCCAGGAACACGAGCAGGGTCGAGGAGCTGAACGCCGATCTGCAGACCGTGACACTCGGCAGTTACTGGAGCCTCAACGTGGAGGCGCGGTTGAACGAGCCTTACGGCGCGCTGTTTGGAAATCCGTACCGGCGCGATTCGCTCGGCAGAATCACCGTCGATGCCAACGGACGGCCCCGTCCCGATGGAAACAAGAAAGTGCTGGGGCACTACACCCCGGATTGGATCGGGGGCTTCTCGAACTCGTTCCGGTACAGAGGATTCGATTTCAGCTTCCTCCTCGACCGGCATCAGGGGGGCGAAGTCTTCAGCGTGACCAACATGTTCGGGCGGTACGCGGGCGTGTTGCAGGAGACGCTGGTCGGGCGCGACACGGGCATCCTCATCGACGCCGTGTACGTCAACACCTGCGGCAAGGCGGCGGATCCCGCGACGTGCGGAGTCAAGAACACCTCGCGCATCACCGCCGAGCAGTACAACCACTGGCTCTATGGTATTCATGAGGCGGCGATTTTCGACGCCAGCTACACCAAGCTCCGCGAGATGAAGCTGGGCTACGTCATTCCTTCGCGCCTCGCGTCGAAGATGGGTGTGTCGACAGCGTATGTGGCCTTGGTCGGCCGGAACCTGTGGCTCAGCTCCAACGTGCCGCACATCGATCCGGAGACGGCATTCAACAACGGCAACGCCCAAGGATTCGAGCACGGCCAGTTCCCTTCGCAGCGGAGCATCGGCTTCACGTTCTCCGTTACCCCGTAATCGCCTCGATACCACTAGCCTCGATACCACTAATACATAACATGACATTCAAAAAACTTTCGACCGTGGTCGCTGCGTCGCTGGCGCTGTCTCTGGGCGCCTGCGAGACCGACCTGACCTCGGTCAACCAGAATCCAAACGCGCCCACGGACGTGGGCGCGGAGTATCTCTTCCCCCAGGGCGTATCGTCTGTCGTCGGCATCATCGGCGGCCCCTGGTTCGATCAGCGCATGCTGTCCCTGTGGGCACAGCATTACGCGGCGATCCAGTACACCGAGGACGGCGACACCTATCAGGTTCGCCCCGGCGTAGTCGAAAGCACGCTCTGGGCATCGCTGTACGTCGGCGGACTGCAGGATCTCAAGCAAGCCGAAGACAAAGCGGCATCGGTGCCGAATTCCAATAGAGTGGCGCCCGCGAAGATCATGCGTGCCTGGACGTTTGGCGTCCTGACCGATCTGTGGGGCGACATTCCCTACTCCCAGGCCAATAAGGGTGGGGATGCCGACGGCACGACGACGCCCGAGTACGACACGCAGCAGTCGATCTACAACAGCCTGTTCACGGAGCTGAAGGCGGCGAACGACATGATCGGTACCGGAACTCCCTTTGGAAACGCCGACCCGATCTATGGTGGCGACATGACCAAGTGGAAGAAGTTCGCCAACTCCCTGCGCGCGCGGCACGCGATGCGTCTTTCGAAGGTGGACGCCGCGAAAGCACAGGCCGAATTCAACGCCGCGATGACCGACGGCGTGTTCACCTCCAACGCCGATAACGCGCAACTCGTTTGGCCTGGAGACGGAACCAACGACGCGCCGATCTACAGCGACTCCCGTCCGCCCTGGGGCAAGGGATCGCGCGATGACCATCGCGTCAGCAAGGCACTCGTGGACACGCTGGCAAGCCTGAGCGATCCGCGGCTTGCGGTATACGCGGCGTGCACCCAGGCGAGCGTGGCCGCTGGGGGATGCTCGTACGTGGGCGTGCCCAACGGGCTCGAGAACCCGGACGCGGCCGCCCTTGGCTTCACGTTCACGTCGAGGATCGGGGATGCGTTCCACGAGCCGAACACACCCACGCGGCTCATGACCTACGCGGAAATGCTCTTCCTCCAGGCTGAAGCAGCTCAGCGTGGTTGGACAGCAGGCAGCGCCGCGACGCTGTACGACGCCGCCATCACCGCTTCGATGCAGCAGCATGGCGTGGCCGCGGCCGATATCGCGACGTACTTGGCCCAGCCGCGAGTGGTCTATAATGCGGCGACCGGCCTCACCCAGATCGCGCTGCAGAAGTGGATTTCCCTCTTCGGTCAGGGTTCTGAAGCGTGGAATGAACACCGCCGCACGGGCGTCCCGACGCTGACGCCGGGTCCGGCAGCAATCACGCCCGCGGTGCCGCGGCGCCTGACCTATCCAGGTACCGAGCAATCTTTCAACAAGGCGAATCTCGATGCCGCGACCGCCAGAATGACCGGCGGGGACGACCTGATGAGCCGGATGTGGTGGGACATTCCGTAAGTTCCTCGACTCGACGTACTGTACCATGAAAGGAGGGTCCCGCGCATTTGCGGGGCCCTCCTTTTCTTCTTACGCTGATCGCGCGTGGCTGCTCACGCCCGTAGATTCCGATTACTCGACTGGAGGGATCATGACGACTACGAGGAGACATCGTACGCTTCGAGCGCATGTTTATGGCGGCTTGTCAGCGAGCCTGATGTTATTGACAGCATGCGGTCGGGCGGCTTCCCCCGGTACAGGTGACCCGCGTCCCGCCGTGGCGCCACGCATGAGCTCCACGATCATCACTCACGAAGAGATACGAACGGCCGGCGCGGCCACCGCATACGACCTCGTGCAAGGTCTTCGTCCGAAGTGGCTGAACAAACGTGGCCCCCAAACAATGACGGACGTCTCGCTGTCGGCTCCACCTACCGAAGGCGATATCATCGTGTACCTGGCCGTCGCCAAGCTGGGAGGCCTCAACGCAATGCGCGAGGTCCCGGCGTCGAGCCTCGTGTCGATTGAGTTTCTCGACGCGGCGAAGGCGAACTATCGGTTTGGCCGGGGACACCCCTACGGGGCGATCATCCTCAACACCTCTCAATAGCGCCCCAGCGCAACGTTGGCGGGCCGTGCTCGGAGCGCCGAGCGTGCCCGCCTCCGTTCAACTCACGGACTTACCCGATACGGCCGCGACTTCGTCCACATCAGGATGACGCCGCAGGCGGCGTTCGAGCCGCTATACTCGCCGGGGATTTCTCCCGGACCGCGGTAGACCTCGATGCCGTAGATGTCGGGGATCGGGGTATTCTCGTGGAAGGAGTGTACTTCCTGCCCGTCGATGAACCACGTCGGCTTGCATTGGGGGCTCCGGGCCATGACCGCGAAGCACTCGAACGTTTGCTGGTTGCACTGCATTCGGACCCCGCGCACGGTGCGCAGGGCATCGCCCACCGAGCCGTATCCCTCCTTCTGGAGCTGGTCCCAACGGAAGAAGGCGCCCAGCGCGCGCTGCCGCCGTTGCTCAAAGTCGGAGTACCGCGGCATGAGCTGTTCGGCGCGCGCCTGCACGGCCACCGCCGGCAGCCGCTGTCCGGTGTAGTCGAGGGAGAAAACCCTGTTTACCTCTCCCGAATCCGGCATGCGAACCCGGTAGTCCGCGGTCGCATAACCCAGCATCTGGATCGTGAGCTGCACATCTCCCGCAGGCAGTCCCCGAGCCTGGAACTGTCCACTGCTATCGGTTGTGACCGCGGGGGAGTTTTTCCCGATCGAGACTCTGGCCACCTGAAGCGGATTACCAGTTTCGCTATCGATGACGCGGCCACGGAGCGTCGACTGGGCGGCTCCCGACTCCGGACCAATCGCCACCGCGAGCAGGGCGGCAACCAGCGCACGGATTAGGGTGCGGACTCCAGTGGAGTGGTTTGGCGGTACGGTTGGGATCACGACTATTCCCTCCAAGACCGGGCCATCAGGTGGGTGATGTTACCAGGGCCCCCCGGTCTCCGGCCCCATTGCGCGATTACTCGTAAGATGTAGTATCTCCAGCGTTCCTGCTCGAAGGAAGAGGCAGCCGTGCCATCCCACAAACGTGGTGACGGTAAGCGTGTCTCTTTGGGTTATGTAGTAAAGCCCTAAAGCCGAGCCCCGACGCAGTGGCAGGTTGCTCTCCCCTCATTCTCACGAGGCAGACGATGCGCGTTCCACTCTCTAGACGGTTGCTGGCCGGTAGTGCTGTCGCGGCGTTCGCGGCCCTGTTCACCGGCCCGCTCTCGGCACAACAGGGACTCATTACCGGCCGCGTAACCTCGGAGCGAGGGGACCCGCTTGGTGGCGCCAATGTGAGCATCGCCAATAGCGACCTGCGCGCCACCGCGTCAGCGGCCGGCACGTACTCCATTACCATTCCCGAATCCGAGGCGCGAGGCCAGACCGAGGTGTTGACCGCGCGGTTTATCGGCTATAAGCCCGCGACCCGCACGATCACCCTGAGGTCCGGCAGCCAGGAAGTAAACTTCCAGTTGGAGCGAGACCCGTTCCGGCTCGAAGAGGTGATCGTCACGGGAACGGCGGAGGCAACGTCCCTCAGGAAGACGACCTTTACGGTCGGACGAGTTACCGAAGAGCAGTTGCAGGAGGTTCCTGGCGCGAGCGCGCTCGTGGCCATCCAGGGCAAGGTGGCTGGCGTTCGCCTTGTTCCGACATCATCCCAGCCTGGCGGTGAGCCGGCGCTGCGGCTCCGCGGCGCGACGAGCATCGGCGGGCGGCAGGACCCGTTGTTCATCGTGGATGGCGTGATCACCCAGTTCGGACTCGCGGATATCGCCCCCGAGGACGTCGAGCGTGTAGAGGTGATCAAGGGGGCCGCGGCGTCGTCGCTGTACGGGTCCAACGCGGCCAACGGCGTCGTTCAGGTGTTCACCAAGCGTGGCAGCTCGTTGGCCGATGGTGCGCTCAAGGTGTCAGCCCGTATGGAAATCGGCAGCAACGCCATGCCGAAGAAGATGGAGTTCTCGAGAGCGCATGCGTGGCACCTGGACAATGTCGGTGGCACCTGTGTCGCGAAGGGGTTGGCGCAGGACGACCCCGCGACACCTGAGGACGAGTCAGAGGCATGGACTGTCGACCCGAACGGCGGCTACTGCCTGTCCGAAGCGGGCGGCCGAATCATCAAACCAGATCAGATCGCCAACAACCTGTACAGGACTTACTTGAACCACTGGGACCAAGTGGTCGAAGGCGGCGCGTACGCTACCCAATACGTGTCTGTGGGTCAGCGTCGCGGACCCACCAACTTCAACGCCTCGGTCCAGAACACCCGAAACGAAGGCGTCATTTTCGGGCTCGGCGGATATACCCGGCAGAACTACCGGCTGAACCTCGACCAGCGCATGCGCTCCAACGTGGACGCGTCGTGGAGCGCGTTCTTCGGGAAGTCGAGCAATGGTCGAACGGAGGAGGGTCAGGGAGGACCGTTCTTCGGGCTCATGTTCCTCCAGCCGGACGTGAACATCCTGGCGGCCAACCCCGACGGCACGCCGTATCGGGCCGAGGTGCCGCTGAGCGGCGACGTGGCCAACGACTTCAATCCGCTCTACGAGCTTGCCAATCGCAAGATAAACCAGAACCGCAATCGCTTCAGCGGCTCGAGCAGAATACGGTGGAGGATCAACGACTGGCTGTCGACCGAAGGCAGCTTCGGCTACGACCAGGAGGGCCAGGACTTTTCCGACATCAGACCATTCGGCTTCCTCACTTCCTCGGGAACCAAAACAGAGGGCAGCCTCTTCAGGGAAACGCGAGCCAACTCGCAGTACAATGCCGGCGTCACGCTCACCAGCATCCGGACGTTTGGCCAGGTCACGAATACCACGAGAGTTGGGGCGACCCTGGAGGACCAAAAGAACTCGCGGCTCAACACCAACGCCGCCACCCTCAAGGTGGCTCGTGTGCCTGAGTTCGGGGCCGCCGACCAGAGTAGCCTCAGTGCCGGTTCGCGCGATGAGCGGATCAAGAACCAGAATTATCTCGCGGTCACGACGTTCGATATCATGGACCGCTATATCGTGGACGCGCTTGTGCGGCGCGACGCGTCGTCGCTCTTCGGGCCTGAGAGCCGGGAAGCGACATACTATCGCCTGTCCGGGGCGTGGCGCGTCACCGAGGACTTCACCATCCCTGGCGTTGACGAGCTGCGGTTCCGGACCTCCTACGGTACGGCGGGTCTCCGGCCCCAGTTCGACGACCAATACGAAATCCTCGCTGTGACCGCTGGCGGCTTCACCAAAACCACGCTCGGCAATCCACTTCTCAAGCCGGCCCAGTCGGGCGAGCTGGAAGTTGGCTCGAACATCGAGTTCGGCGGTGGCCGGTACGCCTTCGAGTACACCTACGCGAAGAAGACCACGACGGACCAGATCCTTCTGGTGGACCTCCCGGCCGTGGCTGGCTTCAAGCAGCAATGGCAGAACACCGGGGCGCTCGAGTCGACGACTCACGAGGCGACGCTCGGGATTCGCGTCATCGACAACGCGAAGACGAGCCTCTCCTTCAACATCTTGGGTGATAGGACCCGTCAGTTCATCTCGGAGTGGACCCTGCCGGAGCGGCTTTACAGCTTCCAGCAGATGCCCTCCGCGTTCTTCCTCGGAGCCAATTCCAACCTCGGCGTGCTGTACGGCAACCGCTGGATTCGCAACATCGAGGAGTTGTACGACGATCCGGACAAGGCAGCGCAATCTGGTCCCGGCGAGACATGGGATCGCGATAATGTCATGATCAACGAGGACGGCTACGTCGTCCGGAAGGACACGTACGGCACCCTGGACGAAAAGGCCATCAAGTACACCTTCTGCAAGCGGAGTGATGCGACCGGGTGCGTGGAGACGTCGCAGATCACGCAGATCGGCGACGCCAATCCCGACTTCAACATGAGCTTCGGCACAAACTTCAAGTACAGCCGGTTCGTGGTGAACGCGCTGCTCGACTGGTCGAAAGGCCAGGACATCTACAATGGAACTCGCCAATGGGCGTTCCAGGCGACGCGCGACAGAGTCCAGGACCAGTCGGGTAAGGGCGCAAATGTGGCAACGTGTGGGACAGCGATTCTTCCCGCCGGGTCTTGCCCCCAGAAGCCGCTTGCATACTACGCGGTCGGGTTCTACAACGGCCTCGATCCCAACGACTACTTCGTCGAGCGCGGATCGTACGCGAAGCTCAAGGAGCTCTCCCTTCACTACACCTTCGTGACCGACCAGCTCCGGCGCGTTGGGCTCGGGCGGGTACCTTCGCTGAGGGTCGGGCTCGTCGGCCGCAACCTGTTCACGATCACCGACTATTCCGGGCTCGATCCGGAGATTTCGGGTCTCTTCGGCGATCCGTTCCAGGTCAGGATGGACTGGTTCCAGTATCCGCAGTTCCGGACGTTCTCGGCCATCGCTGAAATCACATTCTGAGGAGACGAGCACAATGAACTCACGCCGAAAGGTTCCCATGCGGAGGTCATCGTTCCTCGCGGCCGCCGCGGCGACGGTGGTCCTGTTGGTTGGCGGATGTGACCTGGACGTCGAGAACCCCAACGCCCCCGATGCGCCAAGGGCCTTCGCCGATCCGGCCGGTCTTCAGCAGTTGCTGGGCGGCGCGTTCCGGACCTGGGTCGAAACCCGCGGCGACTACTTTGGTGCGATGCCCATGACCATGATGGCCGACAACTACACCGCCTCGTGGAACAACGCCGCCATTCGGTTCTACAATTCCGTCGGTGTCGAATGTCCTTCGCGCTGCGGCTGGACCAACAGCGCCACGGCACCCGAGGCCGCGGGCGGCCCGTCGGTCGAAAGCCAATGGTACGGATACTACACGGTGCTCTCCGCCGCCAACGACGTTCTAGTGGCGATCGCAGGCGGTCTTTGCTTCGATGGTAACAACACGCCCGCCGACTGCGCAGCCGACAACACGCTCACGTCGCGTAACAAGGCCATCGCCAAGATGCTGCAAGGAATGGCCCTTGCCGGAATCGCGCTCATATACGACCAGGGTTTCGTGGTCGACGAGACCACCGACCTCAGCACTCCCGATAAGGTGAAGGCACTGGAGTTCGTGACACGCGCGGAGGTCCGTGATGCTGCGCTGACGAAGTTCGATGAGGCTTTCACCGAGGCCGGCCTCAAGACGTGGAGCACGGACGCTGAGTGGATGGGAGTGGGCGCAGGAAAGGCGTACACCAACACGCAGATCCAGCAAGTGATTCGGACCATGCAGGCCGAGCTGATTGCCATGTGGCCGCGCGACGCGGGGGAGAACACAGCCGCCAACTGGGGCCAGGTGGCGACGTTCGCCGCAGCGGGAGTCAGCAGCGGTACGCCCTACGACTGGGAGTTCTTCATCGATGTGACCGGCCGTGAATGCGGTCTCGATTGCGTGAAAACCTGGGGCAACGCCATCGGCACGGGGCGCGTTGACACGCGAGTGGCCGAGATGCTAACGACCAACCATGTGCGTCCGTGGCCGGAGCCGGGCGGCAATCCGTGCCCCACAGTGCCGCGTGACGGCGACCTGCGCGTCGGTGACGGCTCGTATGGGCCGACGGACAACTACAACGGCTATTCGACCAAAGCGAAGACCGCCAACGCGGGGACCGACTACGCCTGCTCCGGCGTGGCGATCTTCCCGGCTGCGCGCGGGCAGTACCATCAAAGCAATCTCCAGCACGTTCGCTATCAGCACCTGACGTATCGGGGTGAGAACCTGCCAGGGTTCGACGGCACCGGGCAGGACCCGTTCTACACGCGCCAGATGAACGACCTGTTGTGGGCTGAAGGGCTCCTTCGTGGTACACCCTCCAACCCTGTACTCGCGGCCCAGAAGATCAACAACAGCCGCGTCGGCCGCGGCGGGCTCTCGACGCTCACCGGCGCCGAGCCCACTGCAACGTTGCTCGCCGCGCTGCAATACGAACAAGAGATCGAATTCATGGGTCAGGGCCCGACGGCGTTCTTCAACCGGCGCCGAATCGACGGATTTGGCGTATCAAGTCGAGGGCCGGCGTTCGAGCCGCAAACCGGCACTCCATTGCACATGCCCGTCCCAGCGAAGGAAATGGATGTACTGGTTCGCGCGAGTTATACGTTCGGCGGTCCGACCGCGCCCGCGAAGTTCATGGCGCCCGGGTCTGCGACTCAGGAGACGGTCAGAGACCGGTGGAGGAAGTATCAGGAGATGAAAGCCGAATTGAAGCTCAGGCGGAACTGAGCTCGGAAGCCTGAATCAGAGAACATGTAAGAGGGGCGGGAGCGATCCCGCCCCTCCTCGCGTCCCTTGCGGTAATGTTCGTTCTTAGGGTTGTCGAATCGTGATATCGGCCTGGCCAGCTGCAAGCGAAACCACTTGCTGACGCCCGTCGAGCCATCGGAGCCACAACGCCGTAGGCTCGCCGGCACGCCCAAGCACTTGCACCGCGCCGTTCTGTGACCAATACCCTGAACCCGCCTGCACCTCCCGAACGGGGCCAGCTCGGTCACCGTAGCGCAGTCGCATCTGCGTGCCAATAGCGTTGGGATTGCCCGGAGGACCAACGAGGCGAACGCGAAGACCGGGGGCGGCGCCGACGTTGCGGAACAGGCGTGTCGCCGCTCCGTTCTGGCTCACCGCGAGATCCAAACGCCCGTCGGCATCGAAGTCCGCATACGCGGCCCCACGCTGCTCGCCATACACCACAAGGCCAGACCGTTGACCCGGCACGGGCTGAAGCCCTCCGGCACCATCACCGCGGAGCAGCAGGCTCCGGCCCGCGTCGTACCGCGGTGTTGCAACGTCCGTGGCAAAAAAATTCTGAGTCAGAAAGACGTCCTCGTTCCCGTCGCCGTCGAAATCGGCGATACCAGCGTAAAACGCTGGCGCCATCTGCGCCTCGGCGGGCAGCGGCCGCGCCTCGAACCGATTTCCCCGATTCAGAAACATCATGTGATCCATGGTAGTGGCACCCAGCCTTGTTGCCGCCGCGGCGCGCGGACCCAATACGGTTTCGATGCTAGCATCTGCAAATGCCGCGAACGTTCGGAGCCTCATGGTCGAGGCGGGGAGTGACAACGCGAGACGCTCGAAGGTGGTGAGCGGCGCCACGCCGCGGATGCGCGGGTCTTCCTGGGCCAGCACCACCTCCGGGCCGCGTGGCGTGAAGAACTGGTAAACGAACAGCGGGCGAGCCGGACTGGCGTGGCGCTCCGTGTTCCGTCCCCAACTCGTTGCGACGATATCGAGTCGGCCGTCGCCGTCGACGTCTCCAGTCGCGAGTCCATTCCAGCGGCTGTATAGCCCAGACAAACCGGGCATGTCCGATGCGGCCTGGAAGCGCCCGCGGTGATTCAGAAAGATGCGAATCGTTCCCCACTCGATCGCCACGATGAGGTCAGGCCAGCCGTTGCCGTCGACATCGCTGAACACCGATGCGGAGACCATTCCCAATCCGGCGAACAGCCTGCTGCTCTCCGTGTCCGGCACGAGACTCCCGCCGTCATTCCGAAACAGCCGCGAGGAAGGTGACATAGGATAGCCGCGCGGGTAGATCCTTCCGCCAACGAACACGTCGAGGTCGCCGTCTCCGTCGTAGTCAGCGAGGGAGAGCGGGCCCACGCTCGCGGTGTCTCCTCTGACCAAGGGCGTCATCGTCCCGGTTGTCGGTGAGTACTGCACCACGCTGGGGACGCCCATCGCATCCTTCATTGATCCCATCTCGTAACTCGAGACGCCGGCGAGCAGCACGCTCGCTCCCCGGCCATCCGGCCAGCCCAGGATGGTGGTGAGGTCGACATGCGCCGGTGGGAAACGCACAGCCGCTGGTTTCAACCTGCCGTTCTCATTGCGAAACAGCGCGAGCGTGCCGGTGCGGCCAGCACCAACGAGCAGATCCTCGGTGCCGTCGCCGTCCGCGTCGAACCATGCGACCCCCGGTCCGAGCTGGCTGAACGCATTCGGCAGGAGAAGCTGCCGCGCGAAGTCGTCGAAGTACGGCTCCACGTGCTTGTGGCCTCCGAGCTGACCGGAGACGTCCTCGAACAAAGTCTTCACCGCTGAGGACGCTGAGGACGCAGAGGAAACACTCAAACGGTTTCTGTTCTTCTCTGCGCCCTCTGCGTCCTCTGCGGTTAAAGCCCTTGTAGTTGCCGTACGTTGGTCGATCTCGTACAACCGGTTCGGCCGAGCGTCAGCGATCACCGTCCGGCGGCCATCGCGCCAGTGCACCTCGATCGTGACGCTGTCCGCTTTCCCTGTCGCGAAGGTGAGCTGCGCATCCGAGCTGGAGAGGTACAAACCACCCGCGACGATCTCACGCTGTTGCAAGGGCACTGCACCGCCGAGCACGCGAACCTTGCTTCCGATGCCCGAGGTGTTCGGCTTCTCACCGTTGAGCCGGACCGATATCCTCGGCGCGGTAGCGTCGTTCCGAAGCACGGCCGCCGGTTTCCCAAGCCGGTTGACGACGACGTCCAGATCCCCATCGCTGTCAAGGTCGGCGACCGCCATGCCGTGCGACATGTCGGCTCCCACGTCGAAGTGCCACGCGCTGCTCGCGTCTTCGAATGTCAGATCGCCGCGGTTGCGGAACGCGAGGTTCGGAAGTGGAAGCGGCGGGTACTCGAACAGCATGCGCCGCCAGTCGATCTCGCGCAGCCGGTCGCGCAGCCGGTACTGCGTGTCCCCATCCATCACATCCCATCGGTGCCCGGTCCCAATGAGGAGGTCTTCCCACCCGTCCAGGTCCACGTCGAGAAAAACGGTGGACCAGGACCACCCCGATGCCCCAACGCCGGCGTATCGCGCGATTTCCGCGAACGTGCCGTCCCCGCGGTTCAACTGCAATGTGTTCCGTTGCATCTGGGGCCGACCCTCACCCTGCCCTGGCAATTTCGGCAGCGCGGTGTGCGTTGCGATCTGAGTCTTGAGCCGGCGCGTGTCCAGGCTCAGCATGTCCACCTGGAAAAAGTCCGGCAGTCCGTCGCGATTGACGTCGCCAACGTCGACCGCCATTCCCGAATTGCTGGTTGAGCGCACGGCGTACCACGGCACCATGCGGAAGTTCCCGAGCCCGTCGTTCTTCCAGAAAAGGTCAGGGTCCTCGAAATCGTTGACCACGTACAGGTCGGGATTCCCGTCACCGTCCAGATCCGCGAGCATGGCCGCGAGACCAAAGTCCTCCGGCTCTTCCTCGAGCTGTCGGCCTTGCTCGTCCAGGAAGCGGGGATTCCGGGCGATCGGCTCGCGGACGAACTGGCCGCTGCCGTCGCTCCTGTAGAAGAAATCCGGATCCGCGCGCTGCACCAGAGTGATCCCACCGATATCGCGATCGATCAGCTTGTACTGCTCTCGATACCGCTCGCGCACCTCGAACCGCTGGGCGCCCGATCGGGTGGCGGGTCCGAGGTCGCGCACGACCTGGTCGAAAGACCGTTCCTCCGGAGACAACTGGTCGATCGTCGATATTGCCTTGTAATTCGTGATGTACATGTCGAGCCAGCCGTCTCCGTTCACGTCGGCGACAGCGACCGTGGTACTGCCCACCGGCGACACGCGCCCTGCATCCAGGCGCTGCTCCGTGAAGCGCCCCGTGCCGTCGTTGACGAACAGCGCGTTGTGGCCGCCGATGGCGAGGAGGATCAGATCGAGATTGCCGTTCCCGTCGACGTCGGCGAATGCGCATCCGGTGGAGTACCTATCGGAGGCCGCGACCCCGGCGCGCTGCGTAATATTCTCGAACCGCCATCCTCCGAGGTTGCGATAGAGCGCGTTGGGTCCTTCCGTGCGGGCGACGAAAACATCCGCCAACCCATCTCCATCGACGTCACCAAGGCACAGGCCCCCGCCCTGCGCCAGGATGCGATTCCGGACCAGCAGAGAGTCGCTGACCGTATTGACGAAATCGATGCCCGTGCGGGAGGAGTCGAGCAGGGTGAACCCGGACGCACCACGCCCCCGCCGCGGCACGTCGAGCGCGCGCCAGCGATGCCCCTCTGCACTGTGCCACGTGGTGTCGACTCCGCCGCCGCAAGCAACGGCGAGCAGCACAAGTGCCAGGGCCGCTGCACGAGCGGGGCCGATCAACGAGCGAGGTCCCGCATGGCGCCAATGTACGATGGCAACCGAGCCGAGGCCACGCTGGGCTCCAGGTGCTCGGCCGAAAACGAAACCGCCGCCGCCTCTTATGTCGGCGGCGGCAGAGGCCATTCCTGTTACCGCTCCCGAATCCTCACGCCGCCATTCGTCGTCACCGCGCGCACCCGCGGTCCGCCGTTCCCAAGTTTTGTCGTAATCCGGCGTCCAATGAACCCCTGTACCGTGATCGGGAAGTCGATGTTCATCGAGCCATTGACCGTTCCCGTCTCGAGCTGCGCGTTGTAATTCTGCGGAATCTCGAGTGAGACGCCGCCGTTGGTCGTCTGGAGGTCCAGCCCTTGGCCCTTCCACGTGGTGCCGTCCAGATACGCCGTGACGCCGCCATTCGTGGTTTCGGCGCGTACGTCGCCGGACACACGGCGCAGCGAGATCCCGCCGTTGACGGCATGCAGCTCCATCCGGCCCTCGACGCCATCGACGGATACGCCACCGTTGTGCGTGTCGGCATCCAGGTTGGTCTTGCGCGGGACCCACACCTCGTAGCTCACCGACCAATTGGCATACCGCCGATTCGCCGGGCCGTCTGCGCGCAGGCGATCACCGTCCGTTTCGATCCTGATGTCCTTTGCCAGCGCCTCTGCGTCCGCCCTGCTGTCGGCGTTGGTCTGGATGAGGGCGCGAACCAGGACTTCGTTCCTGTCCCATCCATAGAAGGAGACGCCCCCGTTATCGCGCCCGTCCACGATGAGGGAACGCTGCGGCACCGCCATTTTCACGTCGCGGACTTCGCAGAAACGCTCACGGTCGCGGTCGCCGTAGTAGCGATCGCAGTCCCGCAGGAACCGGTCGGCGCGCGTCCCCGCGCCCTGCTCTTGGGCTAGGGCCGGAGCCGCCGAGACGATGAAGGCGAGTGCTAGCAAGCTCTTTCGCATAGAGGGGAATCTCCGTCGTGGTTGGCCGGACACACATATGACATCCCGGCCCCGTCGAAGGTTGAGAAGGTGCAGGGCACCCCCCGTGCACGTATCTTCTCGTGGAACAGCTGTACCCCGAACCCTACACCCTGGACTGGGCCCTATATGTCGATGCGCGTATTCGCCCTTACGCTCGCCGTGACCGCCACGGTTTCACTCACGCAGGTCTCGGGATCTGCCGCAGCGCCTTCGTCCGACAATTGTGCGCCGGACAATGGCGGGCTCAAACTGCCCACCGGCTTTTGCGCCATTCTATTCGCTGACTCGCTCGCGGCGCCGCGCCAGATGGATGTCGGCCCCAACGGGGATGTGTTCGTGGGGCTTCGAGGCGTGCGCGGCTCCCAGGGTAGTCCTTCGACACCTGGGGGCGTCATGGTGCTGCGCGACGCGGACGGCGATGGCCGCGCGGAGCGCCGGTACAAGATCGGCGAGTTTAGTGGCACGACGGTGAAGCTGGTTGGCAACCAGCTCTTCGCCGAGACGGGATCGGCGATTCTGCGCTACACCTGGAATCCGGGTGCGATGACCACATCAGGTGGTCCCGACACCATCGTGGGCGGCTTGCCTGGCGATCGAAACCATACCGCGAAAACGTTCGCGGTTCACAGCGGCCGGCTCTACGTCAATCACGGTTCGCCAACCAATGCGTGTCAGGAGAAGGATCGGGTTCCGGGTTCGAAGGGGATGGATCCCTGCCCGGACCTCGCGCAGCGCGCCGGTATCTGGCGCTACGACATGAACAAGAAGGGACAGACGATCGCGGACGGCGAGCGCTTCGCCACCGGAATTCGCAACGCGGTCGCGATTGCGTTCGAGTCGCGCAGCAACGATCTGTACGTCGTGCAGCACGGTCGCGACATGTTGTCGAACAATTGGCCGGCGCTTTTCACGGACGCCAAGAGCGCCGAGACGCCGGCCGAGGAGCTGTTCCGGGTCACGCGCGGCGCGGATTTCGGCTGGCCCTACTGCTACTTCGATCCGGAGCTGAACAAGAAGGTGCTCGCGCCGGAGTACGGCGGCGACGGCCAGGCAGTCGGACGCTGCGCGAACAAGCAGGGGAATGTCGGCCATTTCGCGGGACATTGGGCGCCGAACAGTTTGCTCTTTTACACGGGGTCAGCGCTGCCGGCGAAGTATCGCAATGGCGCGTTCATCGTGTTTCACGGCTCGTGGAACCGCAGTCCGCTGCCCAACCAGGGATTCAAGGTCGTGTTCCAGCCGATGTCGCGCGGCCGGGCCGCCGGGAATTTCGAGGTCGTGGTGGACGGGTTCTACGCCGATGGCAAACCGACGGAGCTCGGCGGCCGGCCGATGGCGTTGGCGCAGGGGCCGAAGGGAGAGTTGTACTTGTCCGACGACAGTCGCGGACGGATTTGGAAGATCTCGTTTACAGGCGGCAAGTAGAAAATGCCAAACAGACTCCAGCAACTTCATGACACGGGTGTCAGCATCTGGCTCGATTTTATCGAGCGCACGATGCTCCACAACGGAGATCTCGAGCGGCGCATTCGAGAGGACTTTCTCACGGGGATGACCTCGAATCCGACCATCTTCGAGAAAGCGTTGGCCGAGGGCACCGCGTACGATGCGCAGCTGCGCGAAGCGCCGCCCGATCTGACCGCGTGGGAGTTGTTCGAGCTGGTCGCGACCACCGACGTCCGCGCCGCTTGCGATCGCTTTCGCGGCGTCTACGACGAGACCAAGGGCGACGACGGATACGTCTCGATCGAAGTGTCCCCCGGCGCCGCGAACGATGCCCGGGTCACGGTCGATGAAGCGCACCGGCTCTGGAAGACGGTCAGTCGGCCGAATCTGTTCGTCAAAATCCCCGGCACCGTCGAAGGCGCCGAAGCGGTACGCCGCACGATCGCGGACGGCATCAACGTCAATATTACCCTGCTCTTCTCGCTCGAGGCACACGATCGCGTCATCAACGCGTACATGAGCGGCCTTGAAGACCGTGTGAAGAAGGGACAGGCGATCGATCAGCTCGCGTCCGTAGCCAGCTTCTTCGTCTCGCGGGTTGACTCAGAGATCGACAAGCGGCTCGACGCGCTCAAGAAAGGACAGGAGTTGAGGGGCAAAGCGGCCATCGCGAACGCGAAGCTCGCCTATGAGCTCTTCCTCGAGCGTTTCGCAACTCCGCGGTGGAAGGCACTCGAGGCGAAAGGGGCGCGGGTGCAAAAAACGCTCTGGGCGAGCACGAGCACGAAGAACCCGGCGTACCGCGACGTCATGTACGTCGAGGAGCTCATCGGTCCACGCACCATCAATACGGTGCCGCCGCAGACGCTCGAAGCGTTCAAGGATCACGGCGACGTGCGCCGCACGGTGGACGAGAACGTGGACGAGGCGAAGCGCGTCATCGAGCAACTCGAGAAGCTCGGGATCTCGATGAAGGACGTGACCGACAAGCTGTTGGTGGACGGCATCGCGTCGTTCGCGAAGTCGTTCGAGTCATTGATCGCCGGGATCGACCGGAAGAGAGAGCTTGTCGCGTCGGCCGCCAGGTCGTAGGGCATGGGTACGAGGGCGAATCGCGAGCGGGCACCTAGCACCTAGCACCTAGCACCTGGCACCTAGCTCTCAATGACTTTCTGCCGAACCAAGATCGTCTGCACGCTCGGCCCGGCGACGGCGACGCGTGAATCCCTGCGCAGTCTCGTCGATGCCGGGATGGACGTCGCCCGCATCAACTTCTCACATGGCACGCACGAGCAGCACCGCGCGACGATCAGCCTCGTCCGCGCCGTCGCCGACGAGGCGAAGGTCCCCGTCGCGATCCTCGGCGACCTCCAGGGCCCCCGCATCCGCATCGGCGATCTCGAGGGTCCGGTCCAACTCGACAACGGCTCCGAGGTCGTGCTGGCGCCCGAGGCCGACGTGGCGCACGCGAACGAGATCCCCGTGACGTACGAGCGTCTCGCCGACGACGTGCACTCCGGCGATCGCATCCTCATCGACGATGGACTGCTGGAGCTGGTGGTCGTCGACGTGGCGAAGCCGCGCGTCACCGCGCGCGTGCTCCACGGCGGACCACTCCGCAGCCATAAGGGCATGAATTTTCCCGGCGTGCTTGTCAGCGCGCCGTCGTTGACGGAGAAGGATCGCGCCGATGTCGCCTTCGCGATCAAACAGGAGCTCGACTATCTGGCGCTCAGCTTCGTGCGCCGCGCGATGGACGTCGAGGAGCTCCGGGCGCTCGTCCCGAAAGGACTCCTGGTCATCGCGAAGATCGAGAAGGATTCAGCGCTCGAGAACATCGAGGAGATCGTTCTGGTATCCGACGGCGTGATGGTGGCGCGCGGCGATCTCGGCGTCGAGCTTCCGTTCGAGGCGGTCCCGCTGGCGCAGAAACGCATCATCGCGCTCGCCAACCAGGTGGGGCGGCCCGTGATCACGGCGACGCAGATGCTCGAGTCGATGGTGACGAACCCGCGCCCGACGCGCGCTGAGGCTAGTGACGTCGCCAACGCGATTCTGGACGGCACGGACGCCGTGATGCTCTCCGCGGAAACGGCGGCGGGGAAGTATCCACGTCTGGCGGTGGAGGCGATGACCCGGATCATTTCCGAGATCGAGAAGCATCCGCCCGCGCAGCGCCGCGACGAGCGTCATCCGCGGGGAGGGGCCGTATCGACGGAGTTCGCGATCGCCGCCGCGAGCAGCGCCGCGCAGCGCATGCTCGGCGCGCCCTGTCTCATCGTGTTCACCAAGAGCGGCTTCAGCGCGCGCATTGTGGCGTCGCATCGGCCGAACGTACCGATACTCGTGCTGACGGACATTCCGCGGACGTACCGGCAGCTCGCGCTCGTCTGGGGGGTCATACCGGAGCTGGTTCCCCATGCCAATTCGTACGACGAGATGGTGCGTATCGCACTCCAAGTCGTGCGCCGGCGGGAACTGGCCCTGCCGGGGGACAAGGTGATCGTAACGGCCGGCGTGCCGTTCGACGTGCCCGGGTCTACGAATACTTTGAAGGTCGAGACGGTCTAGACGCACCGCTTGCACGCGATCGATGAAGCTCACTTTTCTTGGAACCGGCACCTCGTTTGGCGTCCCACAACTGGGATGTCACTGCGCGGTATGCCGCTCCCCGGATCCACGAGATCGTCGGACGCGCGTGGGCGCCGTGGTGGAGACCAAGGGCGGCACGCGCATTCTCATCGACACGCCTCCAGAGCTCCGCCTGCAGCTGGTGAATGCCGGCATCGATCGGGTGGATGCGGTGCTGTTCACCCACGATCACGCGGATCACACGCACGGCATCGACGACCTGCGGGCCATCTCCGTGCGCCGGGACGGGCCACTCCTGTTCTACGGGTCGAAGCAGACGATCGACAGTCTCTCACGCCGGTTCGGCTACATCTTCGACGAGAACATGCGACCGTTGCCGGGAACGTCGAAACCGGAGGGACGACCGCGC
Organism: Gemmatimonadaceae bacterium; assembly: GCA_040902075.1. Classification (GTDB taxonomy): domain Bacteria; phylum Gemmatimonadota; class Gemmatimonadetes; order Gemmatimonadales; family Gemmatimonadaceae; genus DASPMP01. The sequence continues at coordinate 7,533 of JBBDXZ010000059.1, read as the reverse complement.
GTGGTGACCGCCGACGAGACGTTTACGGTCGGCGATGCACAGGTGCTCGCGGTCGAAGTGCCGCACGGCCCATGGTCGGTGCTCGGCTACCGAATCGGGCCGCTCGCCTACGTCACCGATGCCAAGTCGATGCCGGCGCACGTGGCCGACCAGCTCCGCGGGGTCGAAGTGCTCGTTATCAACGCCCTATTCCGCACCGAGCATCCCACGCATCTGAGCATTCCGGAGGCGATCGAAGTCGCAAAGACCATCGGCGCCAGGCGGACCTATCTCACGCATCTGACACACGAGAACTTTCACGCGGATCTGGAATCCGAGCTGCTCCCCCGCGGAGTCACTCCCGCTTTCGACGGGTTGACCGTCAGGATCGAGTCTCCCCCATGATTCATCTCGACTATACGAACATGCTCGCGCCCGCCGTGAGCGATGGAATCCCCAAGGCCAGTTGGGAAAAAGCGGGCACGCTGTTCAAAAAAGCGCACGCCGCGTTCGAGAAGCGACGAGCCGCCGGCGAGCTGGGATTTCTGGACTTGCCTTCCGATTCGGCGCTGCATGCGCAGTCAATGGATTTCGCCAAACGCACCCGCGGCAAATTCGACGACGTCGTCGTGCTCGGCATCGGTGGGTCGGCGCTCGGCCCGATCGCGCTCCGAACGGCGCTGCGTAAACCGCAATGGAATCTCCTCGACGCCGGTGAGCGGGACCTGCGCCCCCGGCTGCACGTCCTCGATAATCTCGATCCACTGACGATCTCGGGACTGCTCGACCGAGTCGTCAGACTGGAGCGCACGCTGTTCGTCGTCACGTCCAAGTCGGGCGGGACGGCGGAAACCATGGCGCAGTATCTGGTCGTCCGCGATCAGCTCGAGAAGCACAAGTTGGCGCCGAAAGACCATATCGTGTTCGTGACGGATCCGGCCAAGGGCGCTCTTCGTCCCCTGGCCAAGGCCGAGCGTATTCCGGCGCTCGACATTCCCGCGAACGTGGGCGGCCGGTTCAGCGTGCTGTCGCCGGTCGGCGTTCTTCCCGCCGCGTTGATCGGCATCGACACGAAAAAACTGCTGGCCGGCGCCGGAGAAATGGCGGGCCGCTGCACCGGTGCGGCGTTGGGGAAGAATCCCGCGGCGGTGTTCGCGACCCTGCAGTTCCTCGCTGATGTCAAGCAGGGAAAGCACATCCATGTGCTCATGCCCTACAGTGATGCGCTGCGCGACATGGCGGCGTGGTTCGTCCAGCTCTGGGCGGAGAGTCTCGGAAAGAAGCGGCAGCGACGTGACGAACACGTTGGCCCCACGCCGCTCGCGGCACTCGGCGCGACGGATCAGCATAGCCAGGTGCAGCTCTTCATGGAGGGGCCGGAAGACAAGACGATCACGTTCATCGCCGTCCCACACGACGTGGACGACGTCGAGATTCCAAAATTGCACCCGAAGGTCCCGGAGTTGGCGTATCTGGGCGGGCACAAGTTGGGAGAAGTGCTCGACATCGAACGGCGGGCGACGGCCGGCGCCCTTGCGCGGCGTGGCCGGCCCAACATGACGTTCGAGCTCGACGCCGTGGATCCCTGGCACGTCGGCGGGCTGTTCATGCTGCTCGAAGCGGCGACGATCTTCGCCGGCGGATTGTACAGAGTAAACCCGCTCGATCAGCCCGGAGTGGAGCTGGGGAAGCAGTTCACGTACGCGATGCTCGGGCGAGCCGACGCCGAGGGGGGGGGGGCACGCCGAGAGCTCGAAAAGCTGCCCAAGCCTGATCCGAAATATCGCGTTGGAGGTCCAGTTAGATTCTGAAGCCTTATGGATTCCGTAAACAACATTCTCAGGAACGCCGTCTCCGTCCTCGACGGCAAAGTCACGGTCAGAGACGAAGCGGCGTTGAAGTCGGACAAGATGGACAAGCTGGTCCGCGCCGCCGTGTTCGGGAACAAGGAAGAAAAGGAGCACGCTCGGTGGCTGCTCTGGGAGATCGGCCAAGCGGTGGGCGTCCAGCCCGCCTCGATTCACGAGCTCTACGTGGCGCGTGGTCGCGGCGAGATCCGAGGCTTCACCGTCCCCGCGATCAACGTCCGAGGCGCGTCGTACGACACGGGTCGCTCGATTTTCAGAACGGCGATCAAGATGAGGGCGGGCGCGTTCATTCTCGAGATTGCGCGCAGCGAGATCGGCTACACCGATCAGCGACCGGCCGAGTATGTGTCGGTCATGATCGGAGCGGCGTTGCGGGAAGGGTATCGCGGGCCGCTCTTCATCCAGGGAGACCATTTCCAGGTCAACGCGAAGAAATGGAAAGCCGATCCAAAGACCGAAGTGGACGCGGTGAAGCAGCTGGTGAAGGAAGCGGTTGCGGCGGGGTTCTATAACATCGATATCGACACCTCCACACTCGTCGACTTGAGCAAGAAGTCGCTCGACGAGCAGCAACGTCCCAACTACGAAGTCGGCATCGACATTCTGAAAACCGTCCGACAGGTCGAGCCCAAGGGAATGACGATCTCCGCCGGTGGTGAGATCGGCGAAGTCGGCACCGAGAACAGCACCGAGCCAGAGCTCCGCGCCTTTATGGACGGCTTCAACCGAACGCTCCCCACGGGGATGGCCGGACTGTCCAAGATCAGCGTGCAGTCAGGTACGTCGCATGGCGGCGTCGTGCTCGCCGACGGATCCATCGCCGAGGTCCAACTCGACCTCGACACCCTGGAGCGGCTTTCGAAAGTCGCCCGCGAGGAGTACGGACTCGCCGGCGCCGTCCAGCACGGCGCCTCCACGCTGCCCGACACCGCGTTCAACAGCTTTCCCAAGCGCGAGACCGCCGAGATTCATCTCGCCACGAATTTTCAAAGCATGCTGTACGACGCGCTGCCGAACACGCTGCGCGACGAGATCTACGCGTGGTTGCGTGAGAACGCGAAGGACGAGAGGAAGGAGAAAGATTCCGACGAACAGTTCTTCTACAAGACTCGAAAGAAGGCGCTGGGCCCCTTCAAACGACAGTGCTGGGATTTGCCGTCCGACATACGATCCAAGCTCGGCGACGCGTACGACAAGAAGTTCGGGTTTCTTTTCGAGCAGCTCGCAATCGGCGCGACCGCCAAGCACGTACAGAAATACGTGAAGCCGCCGGTGCAGCATCGACCGCAGCTCGCCGAAGGACATGTAACGATGGCCGCGGCGCCGGATGACACGTCTTTGAGTGACTAGATGGTCACCCTGAGGAAGCGCAGCGACCGAAGGATCTGCAGATTCAGGTAAATGCAGATTCCTCGCGTGGCTAAGAATGACGTCGACTTGGACAAGCTTTGGTTGCATGCTCTTCACGAGATTGTGGGCCGGGCGGCGCACGAAGTGAAAGACGCGCTCAATGGCGTATCCCTCAACCTCGAGGTCGTTCGATCGCGTTCGGCCTCCGAGCAAGCACAGCTTTTGAGCTTCGCGACCGCGGCGTCGGAGCAGCTGGAGATTCTGTCCGCGCGCACGGAATCGCTCCTGTTCCTGACTCGGCCGCATCGCGAGGCGTCTGGCCCGGCCGACGTAGCGCTTACTTTGAGGCATCTGGCGACGCTGATGGTCCCGGCGACTAAAGCGGATGGCGGCACGTTGGAGGTGGACGGGTATCAGCAGCCCGCCCCGACGGCGGCACCAGCCCAAGCAGTGCGGCTCGCGTTGGCCTCCGGGGTTCTGACGCTGACGAGAGCGGGAGGGACGAGCCGCTGCCGGCTGGAATCCGGCTCGAACACGGTGGTCCGGTTTTCGCACGAGTCCGCTGGCGCCTGGACGCTAGAGCCCCCCATAGCGGCGGCCCTGGCTGGACATACAATTCGAATCGAGAGGTCTGGTAAAGACCTCGTAATGGTGTTTCCAGGATCCTGATTCTTCTCAACTCCCATGGCACCACGTACTGAATCCAAGGCGCAGGGTCGAATCCTCATCGCCGATGACGAGGCGGCCATCGCCAACGGCCTGAGCGCGATTCTCAGCGACGCCGGCTACGAAGTCGAAGTCGCGGCCGATGGCCAGAAAGCGCTGGAACGGCTTTCGAGCGAGCGGTTCGCCGTTGTCCTCGCCGATCTCAAGATGCCCAAACTGGATGGCATCGCACTCTTGAAGTCGATCCGCGAGCGGAAGATCCCCACCGAATTCGTGATGATCACGGGACAGGGGTCGACCGAGCTGGCCATCGAGTCGATGAAAGAGGGTGCGGCTGACTACATCGAAAAACCGCTCAACGCCGAGCGTCTCAACAAGCTCAAGGCGCAGATACCCAAGTTGATGGAGCAGTTCGCGGTGCAAATGCAGAACGTGCAACTGTCCGCGAAGCTCGAAGGACTGACGCATTACGGCGAGCTCACCGGTCAGTCCGAGGAGATGCGGCGTGTCTATCAGATCATCGAGGCGGTCGCGCCCTCGAGCGCCAACGTATTGATCCTCGGTGAATCGGGCACCGGAAAAGAACTAGTCGCCCGCGCCATGCACACCAAAAGCGATCGCGCCAAAGGACCTTTCTTCGCGCTGAACTGCGCGGCGCTCCCGAAAGAGATTCTCGAGAATGAGCTGTTCGGCCACGAGAAAGGTGCGTTCACCGGAAGCACCAATGAGAAGCAGGGCGCATTCGAGTTGGCGCACGGCGGGACCATCTTCCTCGACGAAATCGCGGAGATGTCATCGGACGTTCAGGTCAAGCTCCTCCGCGCGCTCGAAAGTCGCCAAGTGCGGCGGCTTGGCGGCAAGAAAGAGATCGACGTCGACATACGAGTGGTCGCCGCGACGAACAAGAATCTCGAGAAGGCGCTCGAAGAGGGCGAGATGCGCGAGGACTTGTACTACCGGCTCGCGGTAGTCGAGCTGGCGCTTCCGCCGCTGCGCGAGCGCGCGGACGACGTGCAGCTGCTCGCATCCGAATTCCTCGAGCGATACGCGACCCAAAACGGCAAAAAGGTCACGGGCTTCAACGACGACGCATGGCAATGGGTGTTGACCTACCATTGGCCCGGCAACGTCCGCGAGCTGAAAAACACGATCGAACGTGGCGTGATCATGGCTCGAGGCGAAAAGCTCACGTTGTCGGACCTCATGCCACGGCACCTGAAAATGGCCGGCGCCGCGACGACTCCCCTGACCATCCCGGTAGGGTCGTCCATGGCCGACGCCCGTCGGCAGCTCGTACTCCGGGCGTTCGCCAACGCCGATGGCGACGTCGAGCGAGCCGCCAAGCAACTGGGAATGGACGCCGAGGAGGTTCGGCGGGAGCTATTCGTGCTGGTGGAAGGTTCGGCGGGGGGGGGATCCGAGAATGGGCGGGTCGTGCGACGCGCGCCCACCGCCGTCGCGGCTCCCAGCGAATCAGCGGCTGCTAAGGCGAAGCCGGCCAAGAAGAAGTAGATTGGGCACACCATGAGCCGCGACTACGACTGGGATGACGACGAACCGTTCGTCGTCATCGAGAAAGAATCCAGCATGAGCTCGTTTCTACTGGGGCTGGCCGTCGGCGCGGGGATCGCGCTGCTGTTCGCGCCGCAGTCCGGCATGGAGACGCGCCGTTCGCTGGCGCGCCGCGCCAAGCGCGTTCGTCGCGCGACCGAGGACGCCGTCGGCGACGTGAAGGAAAAAGTCAGTGAGACGTTCGAGACAGCCAGGCAACGCGTCGAAGAGAAGATCGCGGAGACTCGCGACGCCATCGAAACCAAGCGCGAGGAGGTACAGCGCGCGGTGCAGGCGGGACGCGAAGCGGCGCAGCAAGCGCGCGAGGACCTGGAGCGTCGTCTCTCGGAGACGAAAGCGGCATACAACGCAGGCGCGCAGGTCGCGCGGGACGCCCGGGCTGAACGGGCTGAACGGGCCGAGCGCGCTGCGGAGAGAGCCGCCAGCCCGAAGGGCCGCAACGCCTGACGAACGAGGCCGTCAGGTCCGCCAAACGGCCGTGGTGGGTCAGTCTCGGCTGGACCACGCGCGACTATCTGAGGCGGATTTGGGATAGCAGCGCGGAAGACAATGTGCTGTTTCTCGCGGGCGGCATCGCATTCAACATCCTCCTCGCCGCGATCCCGTTCTTTCTGCTCCTCGTCACGGGGCTGACATATTTTCTCCCCGAGATCACCCGCCTCTCACCGCTGGTCACGATCCACGAGTTCATCGACCGGCTCCTGCCGGTGCAGTCGGGGATTCCAGGCACGTGGACGCATGAAATGATCGACGAGGTCGTGAACACCCGCGGGTCCGTCACGATCTGGAGCGCGCTGCTCTTTGCCTGGCTATCTACCCGTCTCTTCGGATCGCTCCGCACCGCGCTGGCCGACGTCTTCGACATCGAGAACGAGCGGAGCATCATTCGCGGGAAGATCTTCGACTTTCAGATCACCTTCGTTTCGACCGTGTTGTTCGTCGCGAGCACCGTGATCAGCAGCTACCTCGCGCTGGCGACGACGCGGGGGTTAGGTGTGCTGAAGGAATTTGGCGTGCGCCAGGACGTGATGACGGATCTCGAATACTGGATCGGCCGCGGGCTCGCGTTCCTCTTCATCACCATCATGTTCTTCGCGCTGTACAAGTACCTTCCGATTCGGAAAGTACGGGCCCGCACGGCGCTTCTGGCCGCGACGTTCTCGGGGCTCCTGTTCGAGCTGGCGAAGAACGTCTTCCGGCTCGTGATCGAGTCGCTGAATCCCCAGTCGATTTACACAGGCGCGATCGCGGCGCTCGTGATCATCGTCGTATGGGTGTACTACGCGGCGCTGATTTTCCTCATCGGGGGTGAGGTGGGGCAGGTGTACGAGCTGAGGCGGACCCGCCGGCTGCAGCGCGAGGTCTTCACGTAACCGGGAACAGGGAACGGGGAATGGGGAAGAGGGCAACTACAACAGCGGGAAAGGGAAGGGGAAGGGGAAGGGGAACTGGGATGGTGACCGGATTCACCATTTCCTTCCCCTTGTCCTTGCCAATTCCCGCTCCTGCCGTTGCCCCGTTCCCGGTTCCCCGTTCCCCGTTCCCTATTCGGGCTCTGGCATTTTGTTTGCGCTCCGGCCCGGTAACGGGAGGGGATCACTATGCGTAAAGGGTTGATAGCTCTTGCGGCGTTGGCGCTTGTGGCGTGCAAGAAGACGGGAGAGAACGAGTACGAGGTCGTACGGCCGGGGCTGGTTACCGATACGGTAACGACACCGACGGTCGGGACCAAGGTCGACACCATCACGACGCCGACTGTGGGGACGGAGAAGGACACGATCATCGTCAACAAACCGACAGTCGGGACGAAGCAGACGGAAGTAAAGACGCCTACGGTCAAGAAGCCGTAGCGCTCGTAACGACACAGGGGCCGCGGCTGACTGAGGCCACCGAGCGGTTTCCCCTGAGCCACGGGTGAGCGTCGTCTCTCGCCCGTGGCTTTTTTTATCACGAAGCACACGAATTTCACGGATACTGCAAGTTCGCGATCGACCGCTGTATCTTTGTTCTGTCCCAGGTCCCGGAGGGCGTTAGCTCTCTAACTCCGTCAGGACCGAAAGGTAGCAGCGGCATGAGATGTCTTTCGTTGCTTTGGTCG
>JBBDXZ010000058.1:0-35863 GCA_040902075.1 Gemmatimonadaceae bacterium | reverse complement strand
AAGCGCAGAACGCCACCGCGATGCAGATGAAAATGTTGCTCACGCGACTGGGCGTAAGCTCCCGCATGGTGATCACCGGCGACAAGACGCAAGTCGATCTGCCGAGGAACACCGAGTCCGGATTGGTCCAGGTGGAGCGCCTGCTGCCCGGAATCGACGGCATCGCCTTCCAGTATTTCAACGAGACCGACGTGGTCCGTCATCGATTGGTGCGCGATATCATCAGGGCCTACGAGTCGGACGAGGCCAAGGCCTAGGCCGTGGATCCCGAGCCAGCGGGCGCCAACGGGACGGCAGCGCCGCCGAACGGACGGCGATGGAGGTTGCACGGCCCGCGGTTGCTGCTTGCCGCCGGTCTCGCGATCCTGACATTCGCGCTCTTTCCCGAAGCCCCGGCCACCCAGATCCCGATCTACGAAGTCGGGGCGGTGGCCTCGGACAACGTCATCGCGCCCTTTGCGTTCGACGTGGCCAAATCGGAGGCGGAACTGCGACGCGAGCGGGACGACGTCGCTCGCGCCACCGAGCCGATCTTCCGAGTCGTGCCGGCGGCGCTGGATACGTCTCGCGCGCTGATCAACGGCTTCGACTCGGCCATCGCCGCGGCGTCCGCGCGCCGTCCGGCCAACCTCGCCGCGGTGGAGGGCGCCGCACGAACCTTTGCGGTCGCGCTGGCGCCGGACGAAGCCGCGTATCTGATGTCGCCCGCCCGGCGCGCTCGGTTGCTCGCGGCCGTGCGCCGCGTGTACGAGCGCTGGGTCGCCGGCGGCGTGGTCGCGAGCGGCGCCGTGGACCAACTCCGCGGCGACATCCTGCTCCGGCGCGGGTCCGACGAAACGCGTCTGCCCGTGGACAGCCTGCTCTCGTTCGGACAACTCATCTCGAGAGCGCGGCTGCTGAACCCGGATCCCAGCTCCGACGTCGGCACGTCGCTCTATCTCAAGCTGATTACCAGCTTCTTCCACCCGACGATCACCCTCGATCGCACGGAGACCGAGCGGCGGCGCGACGAGGTCCGGCGATCGGTTGCGGTCAACAAATACTCGGTGCGCGGCGGCGAAAAGATCGTTGGGGCCCACGAGGTGGTGGGTCGCGAGGAACATGAGAAGCTCCGGGCGCTCCAGCAGGCGCTCGGACAGCAGCGCGGAGCGCAACCCCGAATCCGTCGCGCGGCCGGTTCGATCCTCTTCGATCTCACGATTCTGATCATGCTGGGCGTGACGCTCTACTTCTTCCGGCCGCAGTTGTACGCCCATTGGCGCTCGGTCGTCGTCGTCGCGTCACTCGTCGCGATCGTCGTGGTCGCCGCGGCGCTCGTGTCGCACATGCGGCCGCTCCGTCCCGAGCTCATCCCGGTGGCGCTGGCCGCCGTCGTCATGAGCGCGCTCTTCGACCAGCGCATCAGCATGATGGTCACCATGATCATCACCATCTTGATCGGCGCCCAGGCGCCATTTCGTGGAACCAACGCGCTGTTCATCAATCTGGTCGGGGGCGCGGTCGCGGCGTTGAGCGTCCGCGCCGTGACGCGGCGACACCAGTCGTACATCTGGCTGGTCGCGACCGGCAGCGCCTATCTGGTCGCCGCGATCGCGATCGGACTCATGCTGGATCAGAGCCCCGGCGTGATCGCGGCATCCGCCGGTCACGGAGCGCTCAACGCGCTCGCGAGCATCCTCCTCGCGCTGCTGTTGCTCCCGCTCGCGGAATCCTACACGGGAATCGAGACCGACCTGACGCTGCTGGAATGGTCCGACCTCAATCGGCCGTTGATGCAGCGGCTGAGTCTCGAGGCGCCCGGGACGTTCGCGCACACGATGGTGATCGCGAATCTGGCCGACGCCGCGTGCCGCGCGATTGGCGCCAACGGGCTGCTGGCTCGCGTTGGCGCGTACTATCATGACATCGGCAAGCTTGGACGACCGCAGTACTTCGTCGAGAATCAGGCGAGGGACCGGAATCCGCACGACAAGCTCCGTCCGGACCGAAGCGCTGAGATCATTCGGGCGCACGTGGTAGAGGGGCTGAAGCTCGCCGAGCAGTACCGCCTGCCGAAAGTCTTGCGCGCGTTCATCACCGAGCACCATGGCACCGGTCAGATCTCGTATTTCCTCGGCAAAGCGCTCGAGAACGGCGGCGAAGTCAATACGGCGGAGTACGAGTATCCGGGACCCGTGCCGCACAGCACCGAAACCGCCGTCGTGATGCTCGCGGACGGCGTCGAGGCGGCAACGCGGGTGCTCAGCGAACCGACGCCGGCCAGGGTGCGCGAGGTCATCGAGCACATCGTCCGGCAACGGCTGGAGCAAGGGCAACTCCGCGAAACGCCGCTCACGCTGCGCCAATTGGAGATCGTGAAGGACGAATTCGCCCGCGTCTTGAACGGGATGTACCACAGCCGCATCGACTATCCCCGTTCAAGCGGTGGCATCAGCTCCGAGTTCGCCGCCACATGACCACCGCCGTCGGCGTGTCGATGGATGGTGTCCGGGTGCCGCTGTCGCGCGATCGAGTAGGCACGATCGTGCGCGCGGTGTTGCGCTCCGAGGGCGTGAAGAGCGCGATGCTCTCGGTGACCTTCGTGACGAGCCAGGACATGAGGACGCTGACCCGCACGCACCTTCGGCGCAACGCCACAACCGATGTGATCGCGTTTGGGTTGGGGCGCGCCGGCAAGACCGCGCCGATCCTCGGCGACGTGTACATCGCCCCCGAGGTGGCTCGCGCATCGGCGCGCGACCACGGCGTCACGCTGCGGGAGGAGCTCGCGCGTCTGATCGTGCACGGAACCCTGCACGTGCTGGGGTACGAGCATCCGGACGGTGCGGCGCGAACGCGGTCCGCGATGTGGCGCAAGCAGGAGCGGCTCGTCGCGCGGCTGGCGGCCAACCGACAATGATCTCCGCCTGGGTGGGCATCGCCGCCGTGTCGGCCGGCGCGGCCGCACTGCTGGCCGCCGCCGACGGCGCCTTGCTCGCGACCGGGCATGCATCACCGAGACAGATCATCGAGGATCCCGAGCGCGCGCATCGCGCCCTGGCTCTCGGCCGCGTGCTCACGCACCTGCTGACGGGTACCGCCCTCGCGCTCGCCGTGGCTCGTCTCCCGGTGCGGCCGAGCCTGGCGATCGGTCTGGCTGCCATGCTGCTGCTGCTCAACGTGACGCTCGTCGAGGGACTCGCGCGCACCGCCGGGTACGCGCGCGGCATGGTGATGCTGCAGCGGCTCGCCTCGATCATCGCCGTCGCGGACCTGCTGCTGCAGCCGGTCACCCGCCTGGGAGGAGCGGCGGAGCGCGCGCTGAGCCGGGCGTTACCACCCGCCCACGAGAGCAAGGTGCAGCGAGAGCGCGGCGCCGAACAGTTCCGGGAAGTCGTGGCGGCGGAGGCCGATGTCACGGAGGCCGAAGAGGAATTGCTTCACGGCGTCTTCTCGCTCGGGGACACGGCAGTCCAGGAGATCATGGTGCCGCGGGTCGACGTCGTCGGGATCGACAAGACGACCCACTGGTCCGAAGTCCTGGACCGCGTTCGCAGCTCCGAGCATGCGCGGTTTCCGGTCTTCGACGAGACGCTCGATAACGTCGTCGGCATTCTGTACGCGAAGGACCTCCTGCCGACCGTGGTCGCGGACGGCGAGCCGGACGACTGGTCCACGCGCATGCGTCCTCCATCGTTCATTCCGGCGACCAAGACCATCGACCAGCAGCTCCGGGATTTTAAGGCGCAGCGCACGCACATCGCGATCGTGATCGACGAGTTCGGCGGAACCGCGGGACTCGTCACCATCGAAGACGTGCTCGAGGAAATCGTCGGCGAGATTCGTGACGAGTATGACGTGGAGGAGGCGCCCGTCATCCAGGAAGGACACGAACGCTTCTGGGTCTCCGGCCGCGTGACGCTCGCCGACCTGTCGGAGCTGCTCGGCTACGACTTTCAACGGGATGACCTCACGACCGTCGCGGGACTGGTGTACGAGGCGTTCGGCCGCGTCCCGAAGTCCGGCGAGGCCACGACGCTCGCCGGCTTCCGCCTCGTCGTCGAGCGCGTCCGCCGTCGCCGAATCGAGCGCGTGTACTTCGAGCGCATCACGAAAAAGGATAAAAAGGATTCGGAGGAGTGATCCAGTACGCGGTGTTCGTCGTGTGCCTCCTGCTCGTCGCCTTGCTCACGGCTGGGGCGATGGCGGTGCGGTCCGCGAGCCGGATCTGGCTGCGGTACTGGGCCGAGCGGCGGCTGCAGGGCGCCGGGTCGGTGATGCTGTACCTGGAGCGTCCACAACGTCTGCTGGCCGCCGCCAACTCGGGCATCGCTCTCACACTCGGTTTTGTCGGTCTGTGGATCGGCTGGCGCAGCGCGGTGAACGAAGGCGCGGCCATGCTAGCGCTCGCCATCTACGCCACGATCGTGATTTTTTTCGGCCATCTGCTTCCGCGCGCCATCGCGCGGCGGTGGCCGTCGGCGGTCATCCCGCTCACCATGCCCCTGCTGCGCGCCGCGGAGATCGTGATGGCGCCGCTGGTCTCGCTGGGACGATCATTGGGACGCGTCGACGACGCGATGCCGGCCGGCGAGCCACGGCACGAGGCCATGCAGGACCTGCTGCGTGAGGGCGAGCTCGAAGGTGTCGGGCGCCACGAGGATTTGGCGATCATCACGGGCGTGATGGAGTTTGGCGAGAAGGCCGTCCGCGACGTGATGACCCGGCGCCAAGACGTCTTCGCGATGCCCGAAGGTCTCGATGTGCGCTCCGTCGCGGCGCAGATCGCGGAATCCGCGTTCAGCCGGGTGCCCGTGTACCGCGGATCGCTCGATCACATCGTCGGGATGTACCACGCGTTCGACGTGCTCAAGGAACGCGCCGAGCGTTTGCCCCCATTGCGTCCGGTGGCCTATACGCCGGCGGAGACGCGGTGCAACGAGCTACTCTTCCGCATGCTCCGAGCGCGATTGCACTTCGCCGTGGTCCACGACGAACGCGGACATACCCTGGGCATCGCGACGCTCGAGAATCTGCTGGAGGAGCTCGTCGGAGACATCCGCGACGAGCACGACGAACCCGCGGTGGTGAGCGGGGCGGGAGCACCCGCGGGCGCACCCGGCGCCCAATGAGCGCCGACCATCGCAGGCTCCTGGACGACTTCGCCGCGGGGAAAAAGCCCGCGCTCGCGCGAGCGGTGAGTATCGTGGAGAACCACCGCGATGGCTTCGATACGCTCCTGGCGACGCTCCACGCGAGCATCGGACGCGGTCGCCGGATTGGCATCACCGGACCCCCTGGTGCCGGCAAGAGCACGCTGACCGCGGCGCTCGTCGCCGCGTATCGCGACGCCGCTCTCAGCGTGGGTGTCATCGCCGTGGACCCGACCTCGCCGTTTACCGGCGGCGCCCTGCTCGGCGACCGCATCCGAATGGAATCGGTGGCACTCGATCCCGGCGTGTTCATTCGGTCGATGGCGACCCGCGGCTCACTCGGCGGTCTCGCCGAGGCGACGGGCGAGGTGGCGGACGTCCTGGATGCCTTCGGAACCGACCGGATCATCATCGAGACCGTGGGTGTTGGACAGAGCGAGCTGGATGTCTCGCGGAATGCGGACACGACGGTGGTCGTGCTCGTCCCCGAGTCCGGCGATTCGATTCAGACGCTCAAGGCGGGACTCATGGAGATCGCCGACATCTTCGTCGTCAATAAGGCGGATCGTCCCGGGGCGGATCGCATGCGCAGCGAGCTCGAGCTGATGTTGGGACTGCGCAGCGGAGAAACGCTCAAGAACGTTCCAGCGCACCACGGCGTGCAGCTGGGCCGCGCGATGACGAAGCAGGAGCGGATGGCGATGAATCCCGCGCGCGCCGCGCGCGAAGCGGCACGCAAGGAACAACAGGATAGCTGGACCCCCGTCGTGCTTCGCGCGGTCGCGACGAAGCAGGAAGGGATCGACGACCTGACGTCGGCGGTGGACGGGCATTTTCATTATCTTGAGCGGAGTGGCGAGGTACACACGCGACGTCGCGCCCGGTTACGTCGCCGCGTCGTGGAGGTCGTGGAATCCCGAGTGCGTCGGCGGCTCTGGACCGACGCGCCACTCGTCGCGTGGCTGGACGAGCAGCTTCCCGAGCTGGAAGCCGGCTCGCGCAATCCTTTTGAAATTGCCGATGCGCTGTTGGCGCGAAGCGCCGACCTTCTGACCCGGACTTCGACATGACTTCGACCCGCGATTTCACCGAGCGCAAATCGGACGACCAGGCTGAGTTGGAGCGCCTGCGCGCCGAGATCGCCGAATGGCGCACGCGATTCGAGAGAAGCGAGAAGCGCAACGCGAACTTCGCGAACTCGACGTCCGAGGTCGCGCCCCTGTACACGGCGCTGGACGTCTCGCCCGACAGCGCGGAGGACCTGGGAGTTCCGGGGATCTATCCGTTCACCCGCGGCATTCACCCCACGGGCTATCGCGGCAAGCTCTGGACGATGCGGCAGTTCGCTGGATTCGGCGGCGCGAAGGACACGAACGAGCGCTTCAAGTTCCTGCTGGAGCACGGGCAGACCGGATTGTCGACCGCGTTCGATTTCCCGACGCTCATGGGATACGACTCCGATCATCCCCGGTCGGAGGGAGAGGTCGGCAAGACCGGCGTCGCCATTTCGAGCCTCGCCGACATGGAAGTGCTGTTCGACGGGATTCCGCTCGATCAGGTGTCCACGTCGATGACCATCAATGGCCCCGCGATCATCCTCTGGGCGTTTTACATCGCGGCGGCCGAGAAGCAGGGCGTGTCGTCCGAGCAGCTGCGCGGCACGATTCAGAATGACATTCTGAAGGAGTACATGGCGCAGCACGCCTGGTGCTTCCCGATCGAGCCGGCGCTGCGTCTCATCGTCGATTGCTTCGAGTGGGGCGCGGAGCACGCGCCGCTCTGGAATACGATTTCGATCTCGGGCTATCACATCCGGGAAGCCGGCGCGACCGCCGCGCAGGAGCTGGCCTTTACGCTCGCCGACGGTTTCACCTATGTCGAACGAGGCATCGCGCGCGGCTTGGACGTCGACGAATTCGCGCCACGGCTGTCGTTCTTCTGGGACATCCACAACGACTTTTTCGAGGAGATCACCAAGCTGCGCGCGGCCCGCCGGATCTGGGCGCGGCACATGAAGGATCGGTATGGCGCGAAGAACCCGCGTTCGTGGATGATGCGCTTCCACTCGCAGACCGCGGGAGTCACCCTGACCGCGCAACAGCCGACCAACAACGTCGTCCGCGTCGCGTACCAGGCGTTGGCCGCGGTGCTGGGAGGCACGCAGTCCCTGCACACCAATTCGATGGACGAGACGCTCGCGCTGCCAACGGAAGAAGCGGTGCAGGTGGCCCTGCGCACGCAGCAGGTGCTGGCCTACGAGAGCGGCGTCTCGAACGTCGTCGATCCGCTCGGCGGCTCGTACTACGTCGAAGCGCTCACCGATAAATTCGAGCGGGAGGCCGAAGCGCTTTTCGAAGAGATCGAGAACGTCGGCGGCGTGGTGAAAGGCCTGGAAGTCGGCTGGTTGCAGCGCAAGATCGCGGAATCCGCGGCGCGGCAGCAGTGGGAGATCGAGCAGCACCGTCGCGTGATCGTCGGCGTCAACGAGTTCGTGACCAAGGAGCCCGAGCTCACGATTCCGTTGCTGAGAGTGGGCGAGGAAACGGATCGTGAGCAACGTGAACGCCTCAAACACGTGCGCGCAACGCGCGACGCGCGTCGCTGCGAAGCCGCGCTCGACAGTCTCCGGAAGGCGGCCCGCGGCGCGGAGAACACGATGCCGCACATTCTCGAGGCGGCACGCGCGTACTGTACGCTGTTCGAGATTCGCGCGGCGCTCGAGGACGTGTTCGGCGCTTACCGGGAGCCGGTCTTTTTTTGACAAAAGGGAGCACCCACCGCATCAGGTTGTCGTCGAGACGGCCTTCGACGGCTGGCACGATCGGCCGTTGCGCCGGTCGTCCTCGGAAATGTTGTTCGTGGCGCGAAAGGAGGACTAGCTTCCTGCACGCATGACGCGTCCCATCAGAGTATTGGTAGCCAAGCCCGGGCTGGACGGGCATGACCGCGGCGCCAAGGTCGTCGCCGCCGCGCTCCGCGACGCGGGGATGGAAGTCATCTATACCGGATTGCACCAAACGCCGGAGATGATCGCCAGCGCTGCCGTGCAGGAAGACGTGGATGTCGTCGGTCTGTCGATCCTGAGCGGCGCGCACATGACCCTCTTCCCGCGCGTGCGCGATCTCCTTCGGGAATCAGGCCGCGACGACGTCCTCGTCACCGGCGGCGGCATCATTCCGAAAGAGGACATGGATGAGCTTCGGCGCCTCGGAATCGGCCAGCTTTTCGGTCCGGGCACTCCGACGACAGAACTCGCTGACTACATCAAAAAGTGGTTCGCCGAGCGGCAGCAGCAGGAAGCGTAAGCTCGCGGCTGCGCGAGCTGAGTGACGAGCTGCGCGCGCTGGAGGCGCGGCTGCGCGAAGGTGGGGGCAAGGAACGCATTGCCCGCCAACACAAGCAGAAAAAGCTCACCGCGCGCGAGCGGGTCGACCTGCTCTGCGATCCGAAGTCGCGCTTTCTCGAGATCGGGCTCCTCGTGGCGCACGATCAGTACGAGGGGCAGGCGCCCGGAGCCGGCGTCGTGACTGGCGTTGGTTTGGTGCACGGACGGGAAGTCGTCGTCGTCGCCAATGACGCGACCGTCAAGGCGGGCTCGTGGTGGCCGGAGACGATCAAGAAGATCCTCCGGGCCCAGGAGATCGCGATGCGGTGTCGCATCCCGATCATTTATCTGGTGGACTCCGCCGGAGTAAACCTTCCCTACCAGGGCGGCGTGTTCCCCGGGCAGTACGGCGCGGCGCGCATCTTCTACTATAACTCGATCATGCGCCGGTACCTGCGCGTGCCCCAGCTCGCCGCGGTGATGGGACCATGCATCGCGGGCGGCGCCTATCTGCCGGCGCTGTCCGATGTGATCGTGATGGTGAAAGGGACCTCGTTTATGGGACTCGGCGGTCCCAACCTGGTCAAGGGAGCCACCGGCCAGACGATCGACGCGGAGACGCTGGGCGGCGCGATCACCCATACCGAGATCAGCGCCGTCGCGCACTATGCCGTAGACGACGACGCCGCCTGCTTGACGAAGCTGCGCCGTCTCGTCGAAGTGCTTCCGCAACCGATCGTGCCGCCGACAACAGACGCGCGCGCTGGCGCGCCGAAAGATCTGCAAGCGCTCTACGACCTGCTTCCGGGGGATCATCGCATGTCCTACGACATGCACGAAGTCCTCGGGGCAATCGTGGATGGCGGACACGTGGAGGAATTCCAGGCACATCTCGCCCGGGAGATGATCTGCGGCGACGCGAAGATCGAGGGGATCAACGTCGGCCTCATCGCCAACCAGCGCGGTTTGATCAAGGCGCCTGCCGGCGAGAAGCCGCGCTTTGGCGGGATCATCTACGCGGAGAGCGCGGAAAAGGTGGCCTACTTCATCGATCGCTGCGACCGCCAGGGGATTCCGCTGCTGTTCGTGCAAGACGTGTCGGGGTTCATGGTCGGCCCCGAAGCCGAGCACGAAGGAATCATCCGGGCCGGCGCGCGCTTCGTCGAAGCAATGGCGACGGCGAGAGTGCCGAAGCTCGTGTTGACCGTGAATCACGCGTCGGGAGCCGGCTACTATGCCATGGCCGGGCAAGGATTCGACCCCGATTTCATCTTTTCGTGGCCTACTGGGCGCATGGGAGTGATGGAAGGGGAGGCCGCGATCCAGGCGGTCCATGGGCCCGATATCGAGTCGGCCAAAAAGCATGGTGGTGACCTGCCGAACGAGGTGAGGGACAGCATCGAGGAGATGCGCTCGGATTACGAGCACCAATTGGAAGCAGCGTACGCGGGCGCCCGCGGATTTATCGACGCGATCGTCTATCCCGAGGAGACCCGCGACGTGCTGGCGATGGCGCTGCGCGCCGCCCTGCAGAATCGCGGGCCGCATATCGGTCCCTTCGTTCTCTCGGAGAACGGGTGAGCGATACGCGGACAGTGGTGCGCGTCGCCGCGGGCCAGGGATTCTGGGGGGATTCGCTCGAGGCGCCCAGGCAGCAGGTAGAGGGCGGGCCGGTCGACTACCTCATGCTCGACTATCTCGCCGAAGTCACGATGTCGATTCTGCAGAAACAGAAGGAGCGCGATCCGTCGATGGGATACGCGCGCGACTTCATCGGTGCGGTCGAGAGCGTGTTGCCGGCCGTGGTTGAACGTGGCGTGAGGGTCATCGCGAACGCTGGTGGCGTGAACCCAAGCGCCTGTGCGACGGCCGTTCGCTCGATGCTGCGTACGCACGCTGGGACCGACCGCGTTCGGATCGGCGTCGTCAGCGGCGACGATCTGCTGCCGCGTCTCGAAGAGCTGATCGATGCGGGGCACGACCTGGCCAACATGGAAACGGGCGAGTCGCTTGCGACCGTGCGGGATCGGGTGCTGTCGGCGAACGCGTATCTCGGCTCGAAGCCGATTGTGGAGGCTCTGAACAAGGGTGCGCAGATCGTCATCACCGGACGCTCGACCGACACCGCACTGACGATGGCACCGTTGAGGTTCGCGTACGGCTGGGCCGATGACGATTGGGATCGGCTCGCCGCGGGCATCATTGCCGGGCACATCATCGAGTGCGGCGCGCAATGCTCGGGGGGCAATTGTCTGTACGACTGGCGATCGATCCCCGATCTGGCGGACGTTGGATACCCAATTGTCGAGGGACGTCCCGACGGATCGTTCGTCGTCACCAAGCATCCGGGGACGGGCGGGCGCGTCTCGGTGCACAGCGTGACGGAGCAGCTGGTCTATGAGATGGGCGATCCTCGGTCGTACATCACGCCAGACGTCATCGCCGACTTCACGACGATTCAACTGGCCGAAGATGGGGGGGGGCCGGATCGCGTGCGCGTCTCGGGAATCAGAGGCCGGCCAGCCACGGACAAGCTGAAGGTGTCCGTCGCCTATCGCAGCGGTTTCAAGGCGGTGGGAACGTTGGTGTACTCGTGGCCGGACGCGTTGGAAAAGGCGCAGCTCGCCGATCGGGTGCTCCGCGAGCGGCTCGACCGGCTCGGTCTGAAGTTCGACAAGATCTTGACCGAATTCGTCGGGGTGAATGCCGCGCATGGTCCGCTGACTCCCCCGACCTCGCACGATCAACCCGAAGTGCAGCTCCGAGTGGGTGTCAGGTCCGAGGACCGCAAGACCGTCGAGCGGTTTACGCGCGAAATTGCGCCGCTCGTCCTCAACGGTCCCCCGAGCGTCACCGGATTCGCGGGCGGCCGTCCCAAGGTTGAGGAAATCGTCGCATACTGGCCTGCACTCATCGACAAGAGGGTCATCCGGCCCAGCGTCGAGATCGTCTGATGCGCGTTCAGCTCGTGGACATCGCTCACGCCCGCTCGGGGGACAAGGGAGACACCGCCAACGTGGGCGTGATCGCGTTGAAGCCCGAGTGGTACCCGCTACTCGCGAGAGAGCTAACGCGCGAACGGGTTCGCGACCATTTTCGGGGAGTGATTACGGGCGACGTCGAGCGTTTCGAGCTCCCGAACCTGAAGGCACTGAACTTCCTGTTGCATGGCGCATTGGATGGAGGCGGCACGTTGTCGCTCAAAACAGACGCGCAGGGCAAGGTGTTCTCGACGGCGCTCTTGCGCATGAAGCTCGACGTGCCTGATTCAGAAGCGAAGACACTCGGGCTTCCTGGGGCAGTGTGATGTCACGCATTCGGTTGGAGCGGCAAGGGGCGATCGGTCGGATCATCCTGTCCCGACCCGAACGGAAGAATGCCCTTGACCGGCCCATGGTGGCCGAGCTGTTCGAGGCGGCTAGTCAATTCGAGCAGGATGGGCAGGTGCGGGTGGTGCACTTATTGGCGGATGGCGACGACTTCTGCGTCGGCGCCGATCTGCAAGCGCTCACGACCGCGCTCGGCACCGCGAGTGAGGCGCATCGGGAGGACGCGGAAGCGTACGGTCGCGTCCTCCTGGGGATCCGCGCGCTCATGAAGCCCGTCGTCTGTTCCGTGCGCGGCCGCGCGCTTGGCGCCGGAACCGGTCTCGCGACCGCCTGCGACCTCGTGCTGGCCCACGAGGGCGCCGAATTCGGCTACCCGGAGGTGCGCTTCGGGGCCGTGCCAGCGCTCGTGATGGCGTTGCTCCGGCGCACGGTGGGTGAGAAGCACGCGGCCGATCTGGTTCTGACGGGGCGGATCATCGCCGCCGAGGAGGCCGAGCGCATCGGTCTCGTGAGCCGGGTGCTGCCGGCTGCGTCGTACGAGCAGGACGTCGCCGCGGTTCTGAAGAGCATGTCCGCTTCGCCCGCCACGTCGCTGGCGCTCACGAAATGGCTCCTCTACAAGCTCGACGCGCTGTCGTTCGAGGATGGTGTCGCGGCGGGGGTCGTGACGGACGTGGAGGCGCGCGCGACGACCGAGTTTCAGGACGGGGTTCGCCGGATGGCGGACCAGGATCGTCCGAAGTGAGCCGGCTACTGCAGGTCCGTCTGGCCATCGCGATCATAGGGATTGTCATTTGGGCGTACGGCGTAGCCGCGGATGAAGCTCAGGTGCGCCTCGTTGGCATCATCCTGCTCGCCACCTCGTTGGTCCTACGATTCACTCCGAAACGGTTTCAGCGCAACGAAGACAGCGCGGTCTGACCCTCGATCCGCCGCCATCGAGGCCGCCCGCGTCGAGAGAGGACCCCAGCAGCTGGAGTCGGCATCCCGCTTTCCTAACACGGGCCGGCGCAGTAACGTTGCGCGGCAACGACCATACTCCGTCTGGCTGACACGGTGAGAATCGGCGTACCCAAAGAGACATATCGAAACGAGTGCCGCGTGGCGCTCGTCCCCAGTATGCTGCCGTCTCTCACCAAGGTCGGGGCAGAGGTTCTCATCGAAAGGAGCGCAGGCGAGCGCGCCGGTTTCGCCGACAAAGCCTACGCTGATAAAGGCGCTACGATCGTTGCCTCGCGCGCGGAATTGTTCGCGCAAGCGGAGGTAATCGTTCAGGTGCGCGGCCTTGGCGCCAACCAGGACGCGGGCCACCTCGACATCCCCCTCTTACGTGCCGGCCAAGCCGTCGTTGGCTTCCTCGATCCGCTAGGATCACCCGAGTTCGCGCGCGACCTGGCGCAGAAAGGCGTGACCGCGTTTGCCATCGAGTTGATGCCCCGCGTGGCTCGTGCGCAGAGTATGGACGCGCTCTCATCGCAAGCGACGATCTCCGGATACAAAGCGGTGCTTCTCGCCGCGCACCACCTCCCGCGCGTATTCCCGCTGATGATGACCGCGGCGGGCACACTGAGTGCCGCGCGCGTCTTCGTGCTCGGCGCCGGCGTGGCGGGACTTCAGGCGATCGCCAGCGCACGCCGGCTCGGTGCCGTCGTCGAGGCGTACGACGTGCGACCGGCGGTCAAGGAACAGGTCGAAAGCGTCGGCGCGAGGTTTGTCGAGCTCCCTCTCGAAACCGCTGCGAGCGAAGACAAGAGCGGCTATGCCGTTGGACAGGACGAGTCGTTCTACCGCCGCCAGCGCGACGTGCTCACGCGCGTGGTAACGTCGAGCGACGTGGTCATCACGACCGCCGCGATCCCCGGCAAGAAGTCGCCGGTGCTCGTCACGCGCGAAATGGTGGAGGGCATGCAGCGCGGCTCCGTCGTTGTGGATCTCGCCGCCGAGCGCGGAGGGAACTGCGAGGCCACGCGCCCCGATGAGGTGGTCGAGATCAATGGCGTTATCATCCTGGGGCCGACGAATCTGCCCGCGACGGTTCCCAATCACGCCAGCCAAATGTACGCGAAGAATGTCACCGCGTTTCTGCTGCATCTCATGAAAGACGGGCGGCTGCAGCTCGACAGCGACGACGAGATCACGCGAGAGACGATGGTCACGCGGGATGGGCACGTCGTGCACGAGAGGGTGAAGTAAGACCCATGCCGGCTCTGGTTCAGCTCCTCACCATCTTCGTGTTGGCGATCTTCGTCGGCTTTTTCGTCATCACCCGGGTGCCGCCGTTGCTGCACACCCCGCTCATGTCGGGCTCGAATGCCATCTCCGGGATCACGATCATCGGCGCGATGCTAGCGGTTGCGACGCCCGATCCGCTGAGCACGGTGATGGGATACATCGCCATCGTCTTTGCTTCGATCAACGTGGTCGGTGGATTCCTCGTCACCCACCGGATGCTCGGCATGTTCAAGAGAAAGGAATGACGGCGCTCGTCAACGTCGCGTACCTCGTGGCGGCGGTCCTGTTCATTCTGGGATTGGTCGGTCTCTCGCACCCACGCACGGCACCGCGGGGGAACTTGATCGGCGCGCTTGGCATGCTGCTAGCGGTCGTCGTCACGCTGCTCGACCGGCAGGTGATCGAGGCGAGCACGCGCGGGTTGCTTCTGATCTTCTCCGCGATCGTGGTCGGTGGCGCCATCGGTGCGTGGCTGGCGCTGAAAATCAGGATGACCGCGATGCCCCAGATGGTGGCGCTGCTCAACGGCTTCGGTGGCGGAGCGTCCGTGCTCGTCGCCGGTGCGGCGCTGCGCGACGCATCCACTCCGTCGCTGCAACTCACGATCGCGACCGCCGCGTCCGGACTCGTCGGAGGCATAACGTTCTGGGGAAGTCTGGTAGCGTTCGACAAGCTGCAGGAGTTCTTCCTCCGCGGGAAACCGGTGCACTTTCCGATGCAGCAAACGCTCAACGCGCTGCTCTTCATCGGTGCGCTTGCGTTCGGTGTCGCCATCGCGCTCGATCCGACGGCCGGTTGGGCCTACTGGGGATTGGTTGCGTTAGCGTCCGTGCTCGGCGTCACGCTGACGCTGCCCATCGGCGGGGCGGACATGCCGGTAGCCATCGCGCTGCTCAACTCGTATTCAGGAATCGCCGCGGCGGCGACGGGTTTCGTGTTGAGTAACAACGCACTGATCATCACCGGGTCGTTGGTGGGCGCGTCAGGGATCATCCTCACCCGCATCATGTGCCGGGCGATGAACCGGTCGCTCATGAACGTGCTGCTCGGCCATGGCGTAGGCGCGGGCCAGGTCGGCGCGTCGGCGGACGCCGTGTACGCGGGCAAGGTGAAGTCGGCGTCGGCGGAAGAAGTCGCGATGGTGCTCGGGTCCGCGCGCCGAGTCGTCATCGTCCCTGGCTACGGAATGGCGGTGTCGCAAGCCCAGCATGCGGTGCGCGACCTTGCCAACCTACTCGAGTCGCGAGGCGCAGCGGTCGAGTTCGGGATTCATCCGGTGGCCGGCAGAATGCCCGGTCACATGAACGTCCTGCTCGCCGAGGCCAATGTGCCATACGACAAGCTGAAGGAGCAGTCCGAGATCAACTCGCAGTTCGAGCAGACGGACGTCGCGCTCGTGATCGGCGCGAACGATGTGGTGAACCCGCTCGCGCGCACCGATCCGTCGAGCCCGATCGCCGGAATGCCGATCATGGACGTGGACAAGGCGCGCACGGTGATTGTCATGAAGCGCAGTCTCAGCCCGGGATTCGCGGGGATCCCGAACCCGCTGTTTGCGGCGGACAACACGCTGATGTATTTCGGCGACGGCAAAGCGGCGGTGCTCGAGCTCATAGCGGCATTGAAGGAAGCCGGGTAGCTCGCTGCCGCTCTTGGTCCCACCCTGCAACGAATGGCAAAAGAGAGGCTGGAGACAACGCGGTCTGATGATGTGATACGCTCGATTTTCGTGGCGGCCGACGCATTGCTGCGCGCCAACGTGCGGGATGCCGAACGCCATGGAAAGCGCGAGGGCCGCCTTGCGGCATTACTTCGGCTACGGCGACTTCCGTCCCGGTCAGATCGACGTCATTGCCGCGGTGCTGTCCGGGAGCGACACACTCGGCGTCCTCCCGACTGGCGGCGGCAAGTCGCTCTGCTATCAGGTCCCGGCGCTCGTGCTTCCAGGACTTACGGTCGTCATCTCGCCGCTGATCTCTCTCATGAAGGATCAAGTGGACCGACTCCTGGGACGCAACGTCCCCGCGACATTCCTCAACAGCACGCTGGGAGCCAATGAGGTTTCGTCCCGCTTGTCGCGGGCGGCGCGGGGAGAACTGAAGCTCCTGTACGTTGCGCCCGAGCGATTCGAGGCTGCCGATGTTCATCGATGCCTGAGTCGCTGTACGCTCTCCCTGTTGGCCGTCGACGAAGCACACTGCATCAGCGAGTGGGGGCACGAATTTCGTCCCAGCTTCCGGCGGATCGCGGCGGTGAGTCAGAAGCTGGGTTTCCAACAAGTCGTCGCACTCACCGCGACGGCCACGCCGGTCGTGCGACAGGACATCGTGCGGCAGTTGAACATGCGCCGTCCTCGGGTCATCGTGGGCGGGTTCGATCGCGCGAATCTTCGCTACGCCGTTCGCGAGTGCCGGAATGACGCCGAGAAGGACAAGGCGCTTCTGAAAGCGATGAAGTCCTACGCTCGTCCAGCGATCGTGTATGCGTCGACTCGCTCAGCCGTCGAGCGCATCGCCAAGCTGCTGACGCGTTCGGGGGTGCGGGCGCTCCCGTACCACGGAGGGCTCGACGACGCGCACCGGCACGAGGTGCAGGAGACGTTCATGACGGGAGGCGTGGATACGATCGTCGCGACCAACGCATTCGGGATGGGTATCGACAAGCCAAATGTGCGATTGGTGGTGCATTACACGATGCCGGGAACGTTGGAGGCATATTATCAGGAAGCTGGACGGGCTGGCCGCGACGGGCTGCCGGGGGACTGCTTGCTGCTCCACGCTTTCCGCGATCGCTTCACGCACGAGTGGTTCATTCGAGGAATGTTTCCCGAACGGCAGGCGGTGAGGCGGGTGTATGACGCCATCCGGGCATCCCACCGCAATGGCCAAGTCACCCCGACGCCTGCGGGAAAGGATTCCGATTCCGCAATCCGGCTACTCCTGCAGCACAAAGTGCTCCTTCAGCAGAGGGGGACCAGCCCGCGTGTACGCGTGCGATTACTCGCGACGCCGAACCGCATCAGCCGCGAGTTGGGCAGCTCGGCCACGGCGATCGAGCTTGGAGTTCTCCGCGCACTCTGGCGTCAGGGCGGAGCGGCGCTGGAGCAGGGATGCGTCGTGGATCTGGATGGCCTGCCACCCGGGATCCGTGGTCGAACGGCGCGTGACGTCCTCGCGCGCCTTCGCGACCGCCAGTTCGTCGATGTCACCGTCCTCGGCGAGGAGATGTACCTCTCCATCCCGGACGCGTCATTCGAAGCGTTGCGCATCGACTGGAACGCCCTGGCCCTTCGCGCCACCGCGGAACGGGAAAAACTCGATATGATGCAACGGTACACTTATACCAAGAATTGTCGGCGCGCTTTCGTGCTTCGATATTTTGGCGAGCGAACGACAAACGATGGAAGTGCAGGCTGCGGAGGGTGCGACAATTGCCCATCGCGGTGACGCTCGCGGTTACACTCTCACGCATTTACCGGAACTAATGGACGACGGACTCTATTTCGGCGAGCAGCACCTGCAAGTGCGCGAGATGGTGCGTCAGTTCGCGCGCGACGAGGTTGCGCCCGTAGCGGCCAAGTATGACGCCGAGGCCAAGTTCCCGTGGGAAAGCATTCGCAAAATGAGCGATCTTGGCCTGCTGGGAATTCCCTGGCCCGAGGATCTCGGCGGTGCCGGGTTGGATTTGATCAGCTACATGATCGTGATCCAGGAGCTCGCGAAAGTCGACGCCTCACACGGTCTGACCGTGTCGGCGCATACCACGCTGGGGACCTCGCCGATCTTTCGTTTCGGGACCGAGGAGCAGAAACGGCTGTTCGTGCCGCCGCTCGCGTCCGGAAAAGTCATGGGCGGCTTTGGACTGACGGAGCCCGAGGCCGGCAGCGACGCGGCCGGAACGAAATCCACCGCGGTTCGCAAAGGCGACACATATGTCCTCAATGGCACCAAGCGCTTCATCACGCACGGTGGTGTCGGGGAGATCTTCGTCGTCACTGCCGTTACCACTCCGGGCCGCGGCACCGACGGCATCAGCTCGTTCATTCTCACGAAGCACACGAACGAACTCGAGGCAGCGTCGGCCGCCGGCGTCGGCCACGACCCCAGCATTCCCGCCATGCGTGGGTTTCGCGCTGGAAAGAAGGAGGACAAGCTCGGGTGGCGGGCGTCGGATACCTCCGAGCTCATCATGGAAGACGTCGAGGTTCCGGCCGAAAACCTGCTCGGCAAGGAAGGAGAGGGCTTCAAGAACTTCATGCAAACGCTCGACTCGGGACGAGTCGGCATTGCGGCTCTTTCGCTGGGAATTGCCGAAGGCGCGTTCGAGGAGGCGCTCAAGTACGCCAACACCCGGAAGCAGTTCGGCCAAACGATCGCGAGCTTTCAGGGCATCCAGTTCCAGCTCTCCGACATCGCCACCGAGATCGAGGCTGGAAAACATCTCATGTTCCACGCGGCCTGGCTCGCGCAGCACGGGCGGCCGTTCTCCAAGGAAGCGGCGATGGCCAAGCTCTACTGCTCGGAGCTCGCCATGCGTGCGACGATCAAGGCGATCCAGGTCCACGGCGGATACGGCTACACCAAGGACTATCCAGTAGAACGCATGATGCGCGACGCGAAAATCTGCGAGATCGGGGAAGGGACGTCCGAGATTCAACGGATCGTCATCGCCCGTCACCTCCTGAAGGAGCTAACGGACTGACAGGCCCTAAGTCCTTGTCACTCTTGCGGAAACGTGGCCTCGGATGTAGTACTACTACAGTGTTATCAGTGATGTCCTTTCCCGCTCTGGCTGCGCTGCGCGACTCGCGGCCGCGCCTGAGCGATCTGCGCGAGACCGTTCTCGAGATGCCGTCGAGGGCGTTGACCGCGCTCATCCCATTCATGTCGCGCGGTCCCGATCGGACCGATCGCACACCGACCCGTTCTTTGCTGGCGCGGTTCGCGCGTTGGCCGGATTCGGTGTGGACGATCACGCATGAACCCGGGATGCCCACAAACCTTGTGAAGAGCGGCTGCTCGGCGAGCGTCGCTCCTAACGACCACAAATTCAACCGCTCTGAACCGTGCGTCGAGTCGCCGCCCGGTCTACCTGTAGCGGCACACGATGAAACGAGAAATCCTCATCAATGCGACGCCGCGCGAGACGCGCGTCGCCATCCTCGAGGACGATCAGCTCGTAGAGCTGCTGGTTGATCGGCCCGATGCCCGCCGTATGGTGGGCGACATTTACCTCGGTCGTATCGAAGCGGTACTTCCGGGAATTCAGGCAGCATTTGTAGACATCGGCACGGAGAAGAGTGCATTCCTGCACGCTTCCGACGTCGTCTACCCCGACGAGAAGAGCGGCGCCGACGAGGCGGACGATGATGACGCCGCCGAAAGCGACGATTCGGAGGATAGGCCCCGTCGCGGTCGCCGAGAGGCGCTCCCGATCCAGGACGCGGTCAAGCGAGGCCAGGACCTCGTCGTTCAGGTCTCCAAGGAGCCGATTTCCACGAAGGGGCCGCGCGTCACTGCCGAGGTCTCGCTCGCGGGCCGCTTCCTGGTGTACATGCCCTTCGCCTCGCGAGTCGGCGTCAGCCGCAAGATCGGCGATCGGGCGGAGCGACAGCGGCTCCGCAAGATGGTTGAAGAAATCCTCCCTGACGATTCCGGAGGCGTGATCGTCCGCACGGTGAGCGAGGACGCGACCAAGGAAACGTTCGGCCGTGAGCTGCAGACGCTCATCAACCAGTGGAAGCGGATCAAGAAGAAGACGCACTTCGTCCGCGCCCCCGCCGTGGTTCATCGCGAGACGAATCTGACTCGCGGTCTCATCCGCGACCTGTTCAGCGAGAAAGTCGAACAGGTAACGGTCGACTCGAAGCAGGTCTACAACGAAATCCTGGAGTACCTCAAGGGCGTCGCTCCCGATCTCGCCGAGCGGGTGAAGCTGTACGAGGACCAGATCCCGCTGTTCGACAAGGCAAACATCGAGCACGAGATCCGCGACCTCTTCAAGCGGCGATGTGAGTTGCCCTCCGGCGGCTATCTCATCATCGAGCCGACCGAAGCGCTGGTGTCGATCGACATCAACTCGGGACGCTACACCGGAAAGAAGGATCCCGAGAAGACGATCCTGCGTACCAACGTTGAGGCCGCACGTGAAGTGGCGCGCCAGCTTCGTCTGCGCGACATCGGCGGCATCATCGTGGCCGACTTCATCGATATGGAGGTGAAGGCGAATCGCGACAAAGTGCTCCAGGAGCTCCGCACGCATTTGGGGCGCGACCGCGCTCGGACGAAAGCGTTCGCGGTGAGCGATCTGGGTCTGGTCGAGATGACGCGGCAGCGCGTGCGACAGAGCCATTTACAGAACATGACCGAGGCGTGCTCGGTCTGTCATGGCACCGGGCGAGTCTTCACGGCCGAGACCGTCGTGCGCCGCGTCGAGCGTTCAGTGCGTCGCATCGTCGTGGAAGGAAAGCGCGACCACCTCGTCGTGAAGCTGCATCCTGACGTCGCCATGTACGTGCTCGAGCAGGAGCGTGATTTCATGAAGAAGCTCGAGAAGTCGGCGGGCTTTGGACTCGAGCTGAGAGACGATCCGCTGCTGAGGCCCGACGAGTTCAAGCTCGTGGTGAAGTCGGCGGGGCGCGACGTGACCCAGCAATACGCCGTTGCCTAACGCTTCTCATGATTGTCGATCGCTTGGGGCTAGGGAAGAAAGAGACGATACTCGTGCTCCTTAAGCAGGCTGATGAGGTCGGAAGGGTCCTCTTCGGTCTTGAGAGGGCGACGCGGAGCGCTGCTACGAAGCCCCGACTCCCGAAGCCGACGTCCGTCTCCTAGAGTGCGCGTTGACATAGAGTTAGCCATTATCTAAGTTTCAAGGCTCGATGCCAACGAAATCTCAGCCAAGCCCGATGTCTTACGCCATCATTCGCACCGGCGGGCGCCAATTTCGCGTCGAGCCGGGCAAGAAATACCGGCTGCCCACCCTCGCGGGTGAGCCTGGCGGCAAGATCGAGTTCACCGACATCCTGCTCGGCACCGACGGCAAGAAGGTGCAGACCGGACAGCCGAAGCTCGGCAAAGCGAAGGTCGTCGGCGAGATCGTGCGTCACGGCAAGGGCGACAAAATCGTCGTCTTCAAGATGAAGCGCCGGAAGAACTACGCGAAAAAGCAGGGACACCGGCAGGGCTTCACCGAAGTAAAGATCAACGACATCTCTCTCGGCTAAGCGGGGTAGGGGGCAGGTATGGCTCATAAAAAAGGCGTCGGCTCGTCTCGCAACGGCCGCGATTCTAATCCGAAATACCAGGGCGTGAAAAAGTTTGGCGGCGAGAAGGTCATCGCCGGCAACATCATCGTCCGCCAGGACGGCACCAAGTGGCATCCTGGCCGCAACGTCGGCATGGGAACGGACTACACGATCTACTCGCTCATCGACGGCGTTGTGAAGTTCGAGCACCACAACAAGCGCCGGTACAAGGTCAGCGTCGAGCCAAAGCAGAGGGCCGCAACGCCGGCGGCGTAAATCGACCGGCAATTCGCGGCGTCTCGCTCCAGCGGGACGCCGTTTTGCTTTTACGTGCGGTGGTCGGAACTCCTCAGGCCGTATTCTCGTACGGAGAACGAATACAGGAGGACGTCAACATGGCTTTGTGGAACAAGCTCAAGGATGAACTGAATCGCGCCGGCCGCGCCGCGCAGGAAGCGATCGACGAGGGAAAACTGCGCCTCGATCTGCTTCGCACGCGCCAGGCAATGGATCGCGCCGCGCAGAAGCTCGGTTATGCCGTGTATAGGGCGCGGAAACTCGGCGGCGATATCCCCACCGACGAGTACGCCCGGCTGTCCGCCGAGGTCGCGAATGCGGAGGCGGAGGTCGAGCGCTACGAGACGCTGCTGCGCGAAGCGGCCAACCGGCGCAAGGAACCGGCGGCAGCGGATGCACCGGATGCGCCACCGGCCTCCCCGCCGGAGTAGACGTCAAACCATCAAGCCTGCAAGTTTCAAGCTTGACGTTGGACTCCGACGTTCTATGGTTTTCTGTAGTCCGGAGGGAGCGTGCGGTACCGCTGCTGTAGCAAGTCCTGCCGGCTTGGGGTCGTAATCTCTCTTCCACGCACGAGCACGTGCTCGGCCCGCGTGCTGAACTCGAATGGGTCGCCGCTCCACACTACGACGTTGGCGACCTTGCCCGCCTCGAGGCTGCCGTAGCCGTCCGCGATGCCCAGCAGACGCGCCGGCGCGATCGTCACCGCGCGCAGCGCATCGTCCCACGTCAGTCCGTACGCCACGGCATTCCCGGCTTCCTGCTTGAGATTCCGCACGTTGAACGTCTCGGCGTCGCTCGTGCCGCTGTCGCCGATGAGGATGACGTCGACGCCGGCGCGCCGCAGGAGCGCCGCCGACTCTTGATAAGAGCCGAGCGTCGAGAAGCTGCCTGGGATGTTATTCATCGCGCCAGTCAGGACCGGGACACGAGCCGCCGCGAGCTTGTCCGCGATCAACCACGCCTCGGTGCCACCTCCGATGATCACGCGGATGCTGTAATCGCGCGCCAGCTTGAGCACCGCTTCGATGTCGCTCGCGCGGTTGGCAACCACGATGAGCGGCAGCCGCCCCTCGAGGACGGGAATCATCGCCTCGAGCTCCAATCGCCCCGCCACGAAGTCGCGCGTCGCGGCGCGCTCGAACTCGGCGCGGCGCCGCGAATACGAGCGCGCGTCCTCGAGTAGCTCCCTGAGCTTTATCAGGGCTTCGGCGCGTGCGCCCACGGTGGCCAGACTGTTACTGATCTGGGCTACCATCCCGACCGGCGCGCGGATCAGCATGTCGGTGAGCGAGCCTTCTACCAGGTCGAGCACAGCCGCCTGTCCCGCCACCAGGCCACCCGATGGAGCGACCACCACCGTCGTGATGCCTTCGCTCCGGGCAGGCGCCAGTAGCACGGACGCCGGATTGAAGCCGTCCCACACCGTGAATGAGGCCGCGATAGCGTCCGTTCCGCGCGCGGAAACATCTCGAGTCGCTCCTTCCAGGCTAACCTCGACCAAACCCAACTGCGTCGAAGCGTTGATGAATCCAGGTGTGACCCATTTTCCGGCTGCGTCGATCCGGCGAGCGTCGGCGGGAATCGCGATGCTCGTCCCCACCTGCGCAATCCTGCCGTCTCGAATGAGCACCGTTCCGTTCTCGATCGGAGCGCCGCTGATCGTGTAAACGCGACCGCCGGTGATCGCGATGGTCTGCGCGGAGAGCGATCCGCTCAGCGCGACGAGAGCAGTGATGGCTGCGCGCATTAGCGGCTTCCTCCAGGCAGACGGAGTTGCGGGACGAACCCGAGCTCGAAGTCCGTGCGCCAGAGCTGCGACGGATCGGCACGATCGAACATCAACGCGCCGTCGATCCACACCTTTTCGGTTCTCGTATAGACGCTGAACGGGTTGCCGGACCAGAGAACCACGTCCCCGTTCTTGCCCACTTCGAGCGAGCCGACGCGGTCCTGGAGACCCAGCGCCCAGGCGGGGTTGATGGTGATCCACCGCAGCGCCTGCTCCGGCGTGATCGAGATGCCGATCTCGCGCCCCGCGTACATCGCCTTCGCGGCTTCCTGGTTCAGGCGCTGCGAGCCGGACGGATCGTCCGAGTGAATGATCGCCCGCGCCCCAGCGCGATCCACGATGGCGGCGTTCGCCTTCACGGCGTCCAGCGCTTCCATCTTGAAGGCGCCCCAATCCGCCCAGATCGACGCGGCGATGCTGTCCTGCGCGAGGCGGTCGGCGAGCTTGTATGCCTCGACGCCATGATGGAAGGAGCGAATCGAATACCCGAACTCCTTCGCGATGTCCATCATCTGCGCCATCTCATCGGCGCGATAGCAGTGATTGTGGATGTAGATGTTGCCACGCAGCACCTCGGCCAGCGTCTCGTTGTTCAGGTCGCGCGCGGGCGGATCGCCCTGCTTGTCGGCGTTCCATTTGTCCCAGCGACGGCGATAGCCCTCGGCTCCGATCCACGCGCTGCGATAGCCCGCCACGTTCCCCATGCGCGTCGACGGGCCGCGGCTGGCATAGACCCGCTTCGGGTTCTCGCCGCACGCCATTTTGAGACCGTACTTGGCGCCCGGGAACTTCATCCCCTGAACGGTGCGCGACGGCACGACTTTCAGCACGACGCTGCGGCCGCCGATGAGGTTCGCCGAGCCGGGAAGGACCTGCAGCGTCGTGACGGCACCGGCGAGGTTGCGCGGAAACTGGGGATCCTGCGGCCACACCGAATGTTCCGACCAGACATGTGCCGTGACGGGATTCGTAGCCTCGTTCCCGTCGTCATTTCCGCGCGTTCCCGGTGCGGCATACACGCCGAGGTGCGAGTGCGTGTCGATGAGGCCGGGTGTGACGAACTTGCCCGTTCCGTCCACGACGATGGCGTCCGTCGGAGCGGCAATCGTGGTGCCGATCGCGGCGACTTTGCCATCACGAAGCAGCACGGATCCATTTTGTATGGTTGGTCCAGCGGCCGTCATGATCGTCGCATTCCGAATCAGCGTGGTGCGTGAGGGAAACGCGCGATACGTGCTCGGGAACGGATCAGCGTTGGGTGTCGAAACCCCGCCAGGTCCAGGCACGGACCCTTTGGCGGCGGGCGTCGCGGCTGGCGCTGGCGCCGACTGCGCGGGCTTTGCGCAGCCCAGGCAGATCCAGGCGGCCAGCGCGATCACGGGAAGCGTCTTCAGCGTGCGCATTCTGGGAGAGAAGGGAAAGGGAGGAAGGAATGGTGACATCCTACAGGTTGACAAGCAAACGAACATCGTCGGTGCAGACGCCGGCGACACCGAACGCCTGAAGCTCCCGGGCCGTCTCCGTCGAGTTGACCGTCCAGGCGATCACGCGCGTACCGAGCTTGCGCGCCGCGTCCATGAACGCCGCATCCACGAGGCTCCAATGCGGCCACACGTCGCGCGGCCGAATGCGATCGACTGCGCCGCGCATTACCTCCACCGGGCCGGGGATGCCGCGGTCCAGCAGGACTCCGCGCGCAATGTCCGGCGCGCGATTCGCGACGCGCGCCATCGCGTCATGGTCGAAGGAATGCAGGGCGTACTGCCGTCCATGCGCGCGCGCGACATCGATCACCGCGCCCTCGATGCCGCGGCCTTTGAGCTCGATGTACACCGTCGCCCGATCTCCGATCGCCGCCAACACGTCATCGAGCCGAGGGATCGTCGCGCCTTGGCCGAGGTCCAGGCTCGCGAGCTCGCCCCAGCTTGTTTCAGCGATGGGATAGCGGGAGGTGAAATCATCGTGGTGAACCGCCACCACGCCATCCTTCGTGAGGTGGACGTCGAGCTCGATGGCGTCCGCACCGCGCTCGAGGGCCACGAGAAAGCCGGGAAGGGTGTTCTCGAGTCGCTCTCTGGGGGCTCCCCGATGGGCGACTCGCTCGAACCCGGTGTGGCCGGCGGGGGAAGGGGAGAGCGGGGGGGCACTAACCATACGCGTGTATTATTCCGCAACCGTTCGGACGGCAAGCGCTTAACGATTGGCGCTGACGTACGTCTATTCCACAGGGCAATGACTGATCCGGGCCGGAGCGGTGATGACCCGCGTGATGCGGAGCTCATCGCGCAGTGGAAGGCCGGCGATCAACGGGCGGCCACGGAGCTAGTCGCGCGGCACGCACCGGCTCTCGCGCGCTTTGCCGCCAGCTCCGGGGCGCGCGAAGATGTCGACGAGTTGGTGCAGGATACGTTCGTGCGGGCGTTCGGCTCGCTCGATGGATTTCGGGGAGACAGCTCGTTTCGCACCTGGCTGTTTTCGATTGAACGCAGGTTGCTGATGGACCGCCGGCGCGCCGAGCGAAGGCGGCCCCAGGGAATGGAGATCGGGGAGGACGATGCCGCGACGGAATACGACGCGTTGGACGAGCTGGTTGCCGGCGAGACGCAAGGACGTGTGCGCAACGCGCTCGAACGGCTCACGCCGACCCAGCGCGAGGTCTTTGTTCTGCGAGTGACCGAAGGGCTGTCGTACAAGGATGTCGCCAAAGTAGTTCGTACGACCGAGGGAGCTGCTCGCGTGCACTATCACAACGCGATGCGCGCGGTCAAGGAGTTTCTCGATGCGTGACTGTTCGAATGCGACCATGCGGGATCGGCTGCCGGATCTGCTGCACGAGCGGCTGCCGGTCGCGGAGCGCGCGGACGTCCGAGCGCATGTCGCGGCCTGCCCGGAGTGTCGGGCGGAGCTCGAGCTCCTGACACGGATTCAGGCGGCGACCGTCACGCCGCGCGTTGATACCTCGCGGATCGTGGCCGCGCTGCCGCCGCACCGCGGGGGCTACAGGGGCTACAGGGGCTACTCATGGCAGCGCGCGGCGTACTCGCCGATGCTCCGCATTGCGGCGGCCGTCGTGCTGTTGGCCGGTGGGGCGACCATCGGCATCAGGACCGTGGATCGCGGAGATGACATCCTCGTACCAACGCCGTCGCGAGACACATCGCCAATCGCCGTCGCACCCGTTCCTCCAAGATCCGATCGCGGTGCAACCACCGCTCCCGTCCAGCGCGTGAGCACCAACGGGCCGGCGGAGCTGGCCATGGGCGAAATGCTCGATGACCTCTCCGACAGCGATCTTCGCGCACTGCTCGACGTGGTTGGCAAGCTCGAGGCAATGACGCCGGCAGAGACCGAGATCGTTGTGCCGGCGGTGGGCCGAGGTGGCGCATGAGGGTCCGGCTTTGGATGGTGGCGTTCGGACTCACGGTCGCGTTCGCCGTACCGGCGCACGGTCAGCGCCGCGTCCCGCCCGCCAACAGTCAAGTTCCGAGCGATCGGGTCCGAGACTCGGTTGGCCGCGCTCGATTGGAGGGTGAGATCCGGCGCGGATTCGCTCGCGCCGTGCGCCAACGCGTGGGGCTCTCGCAGGAGCAGATGGGACGTCTCGTGCCGCTCACTCAACGGTACGAGCAGGACCGTCGCCGGCTTCAGATCGAAGAGCGCGACGCGCGAACGAGCCTGCGCCGGATTCTCCGAAACGAAAGCTCGGCCGACGCGAAGGAAGTCGACCGGCACCTCCAGACACTCGTGGACGTGCAGAAGCGTCGCGCGCAGCTGCTGGAGTCGGAGCAGCGAGAGCTCGCGACGATCATGACGCCCGTGCAGCGCGCGAAGTTCATGGCTATGCAGGAACAGATTCGCCGGCGACTCGAGCAGATGCGGCAGCGACCGCCGCGCTAGCCGGCGTGAGCGCGATCCTGCTAGATTGCGGCTCGCCGCCCGGGTGGTGGAACTGGTAGACGCAGAGGACTCAAAATCCTCCGGCCTCACGGCCTTGCGGGTTCGAGTCCCGCCTCGGGCACTCTTCAATGTCATCCTGAGCGAAGCGAAGGATCTGCACTTGAAAACTTCAGGTCCCTCGTCGCTTCGCTCCTCGGGATGACTGCCTCTCACCTCGCAATGCCGACCTACAAGCTCGCGACGGTTCCCAAGGACGGCGAACGCATCGGATATGAGAAAGGCGCGCTCCACGTCCCGAACCATCCGATCATTCCGTATATCGAAGGCGACGGGACCGGTTTCGAGATCTGGCGTGCGTCGGCCCGCGTCTTCGACGCCGCGGTGGAGAAGTGCTACAAGGGCGATCGCCGCGTACACTGGATGGAAGTCTTCGCCGGCGAGAAAGCGTTCAAGCAGCACGGCGACTGGCTGCCGCAGGAAACGGTGGAGGCGCTGCAGGAGTTCCGCGTTTCCATCAAGGGCCCGCTCTCGACGCCCGTCGGCGGTGGCATCCGCTCGCTGAACGTCACGTTGCGCCAGGTCCTGGACCTGTATGCGTGTATTCGCCCCGTTCGGTACTTCGAGGGCGTTGGCAATCCGATGAAGGAGCCCCAGAAGCTGAACGTCGTCATCTTCCGCGAGAACGTCGAGGACGTCTACGCCGGGATCGAGTGGGCGGCTGGCTCTCCCGAAGCCGAGAAGTTGCGCGGCTATATCAAAACGGAATTCGGAAAGGATATTCGTGAGAAGTCGGCGCTGGGCATCAAGCCGATGTCCGAGTTCGGCTCCAAACGGCTCGTCGAGATGGCGATTCGTTATGCGCTGAAGAACAACCTTCCCTCCGTGACGCTGGTGCACAAAGGCAACATCATGAAGTTCACCGAAGGCGCGTTTCGCGATTGGGGGTACGAAGTCGCTCGCGACAAGTTCGGTGAAAGTGTGTGCACCGAAGCCGATCTCACCAAAGGCGGCACGCACGCGCGCGCGGATGCCGTGGTGATCAAGGATCGCATCGCGGATGCGATGTTCCAGCAGCTGCTCTTGCGACCCGACGAGTATTCGGTCATCGCGTGCCCGAACTTGAATGGGGATTACATCTCCGATGCCGCGGCCGCTCAGGTCGGCGGTCTCGGCATCGCACCGGGCGGCAACGTTGGTGACGGCATGGCCGTCTTCGAGGCGACGCATGGCACGGCACCGAAGTACGCCGGCCAGGACAAGGTGAATCCCGGCAGCGTGATCCTGTCGGGCGTGATGATGTTTGAATACCTGGGCTGGGACGACGTCGGCCGGCTGATCGTTCGCGGGTTGGAAAAGGCGATCAAGTCGAAGCGCGTCACGTACGACTTAGCGCGTCAGATGCCTGGCGCGACGGAGGTGTCCACCTCCTCCTTTGCCGACCAGATCATCAAAGGGATGTCGGCGTAAATCCCGACGCAAAAATGCTGAAGATTTCGGCAGCTTCGTCGGACCGTGGGACTCTGCGTGCGCCGGCGCTGGCGCTCTTCATGGAGCAGCCAGCCGCCTCGCCGGAGCTTGGCGCTCTGGACGGCACCGTCGCCGCCGCCGTCCGTCGCGTGACCACGAATCGCGACTTTCGCGGCGCGAAAGACGAGACGTTGCACCTGCTGGGTGCGGAAAACGGCGTCGAGCGCGTGCTGCTGGTCGGCATGGGTAAAGTGACCGACCGCCTGGCCTCGATGAAGCGGGCGGCGGCAGTCGCCGCGCGGCGCGCGAACCAGGCGGGATTCGGCCGGCTCGCGATTCTCGTGGGCAACGTGACGTCCGACGAAGCGGAGGCCATCGCGCTGGGAGCGATAGCCGGGTCCTGGGAAATGAAGGAGTTCCAGACGCCGCCGCCCGATGAGGAACGCCGCGCGCCATTGACCGAGGTCGTGGTGTTGTCCGCCAACCCGGCGGCGGCGGAAGCCGGCATCGCTCGCGGACGGGCTATTGGCGAGGGCCACTCGCTCGCGCGCCGGCTCGGGATGCTTCCGGGCAACGTGTGCACGCCCGAGTATCTCGCGGCAACCGCGGGCGAGATCGCGAAGCGCCATGGCATGAAGCTCACGGTGCTGGGACGCGCCGAGATGGAGCGCGAAGGCATGGGCTCCTTTCTGTCGGTCGCGCAGGGGACGCCACAGGAGCCGAAGCTCATCGCGCTCGAGTATCGCAAGGGCGGCGACGGCGCTCCGATCGTCCTCGCCGGCAAAGGCCTGTGCTTCGACTCCGGCGGGATTTCCATCAAGCCCGCGCAAGGCATGGAGTGGATGAAGTTCGACATGTGCGGCGCCGCCGGTGTCCTTGGAGCGATGGAAGCGATCGCCCAACTCGGGCTGCAGATGAACGTCGTTGGCCTTGTGGGGTCCACCACGAACATGCCGTCGGGAACCGCGGTAAAACCCGGCGACGTCGTCAAGGCGAGCAACGGCAAATCCATCGAGATCATCAACACCGACGCGGAAGGGCGCCTGGTCCTCGCCGACGTGCTGTCGTACGCGAAGCGCTTCTCGCCGGCCGTGGTGATCGATGCCGCGACGCTCACCGGCTCCTGCGTCATCGCGTTGGGCCACACGACGACCGCCGTGTTAGGAACCGATGACGAATTAGTCCAGGAAGTGCTGGCCGCGGGGAAACGGGCCTCCGAGCCCGGCTGGCCGCTCCCGCTGTGGGACGACTACAAGACCCTGATCAAGTCCGACATCGCGGACGTCAAGAACTCCGGAGGCCGTCCCGCGGGTACAATTACGGCAGCGCTTTTTCTGAAAGAATTTGCCGACGGATACCCATGGGTTCACCTCGACATCGCGGGCACGGCTTACAGCGAAACCGATCTGCCGACGATTCCAGCTGGCCCGACCGGCGTGCCCGTGGGAACCTTCGTGGAATTCGTGCGCGGGCGAGCGGGCTGATTCGCGTCGTGGGGTTGTCCCGCCGGCTCGGCCTCGGCCTGTTGGTCGGGGCCGTTTTGCACGGGGAAGCCCATGCGCAGGTGCGCGATACCACGCGCGAAGTTCGCGTGCCCGTTCCCCCGCGTGAAGACTCGCTGCTCAAGCGCGACAGTCTGCTCCAACGCGACTCCGCGCGGACGATCCCGCCCAAGGATTCCATCAAGGCACCGCTCGCCGCCGCAGAGGCGCCCGTCCTCGCTGATCCGAACGGAAGCTTCGTATGGGATCGGCGCGACGTGTTCTCGACCGGTGCGTTGACCGTTCAGGACTTGCTCGATCGCGTTCCGGGGGTGACCGGACTCCGATCGGGGTGGATCTCACAGCCCATGGTCGCCGGATTTCTGGGCGACCCCGGCCGCGTTCGCATATTCCTCGACGGCCTGGAGCTCGCGGAGCTCGATCCACGCATGGCGCGTCTCTGGGATCTCACGCAGATCCCCTTATGGGCGCTGGACGACATACAAGTGGAGCGCGGCCCGTCGGAAATCCGAATTCACATGCGCAGCTGGCGCGTGGACCGAACCACGCCATTTACGCGCACGGACATCTATACGGGGGACCAATCCACAAACCTGTATCGGGGACTGTTTGGCCGGCGATATCCGCACGGGGAGGTGCTGCAGATTGCCGGTCAACAGTTTGGAACGGACCCTGGGCGCAACATCGAGAGCAGCGATCAGCTCGGGGTGCTCGCACGAATCGGGCTCGCTCGGAACGGGTGGAGCGTCGACGCCATGCTTCTGCGCGGCGACCGCAATCGAGGACGGACCTTCACGCTTGCCGCAGACGATACCATCCCCGCGACCGAGAGCACCCGCTCTGACGCATACCTTCGGGTCGGCGTGGGTACCACAGAGAGCGGGCCCTGGGTCCAGGCAATCGCCAGCGCATCGAAGTACGCGTATGGCGGAAAAGGCGAAACGGGGGACACCACGTCGTCGGACACCTCGCGTTCGGAATCACAGTACCTGCTCACGGGCGGATACACCCTGGGCCCATGGCGCGCCAGCTTCGCGCAGCGAGTTCGCGTCGGGATGCGGAGGCGCATCGCCACGCCATCCGCGCGTCTCGGATTCGAGACGAACCTCATCACGCTTTCCGCGCTCGGCGAGGGTCGCGGAGCCGATTCCATCCGCCGTTTCGAGGTATCCAGCGTCGTTCGGCCTGTGAGCTTTCTATTCCTGGCGGGATCAGTCGGCACCGAACAGCCGGAGGTGCTCCCAGACTCCCTGCGGCCGCTGGGATTCTCGGAGTTGCCCCGCTTCATGCGCGGCGAAGCGGGTCTTCGGATACGGGACCTGTGGCTGAGCGGTGGAATGATGCGCCGGAACGCCGTCATTCTCGACGCACCAGCCATTTTTCGCCCGCAGACGCCCACCATCACCGATCCGAAATTGGACGGCGTGTTTGTCACCGTTCGCGGGCGTCTCTGGAAAGCGCTGTACGCCGATGCCCAGGCGATACAGTGGAGTGACTCGGGCTGGTACAGGCCGCAGTACCAAGCCCGGAGCGAGCTTTATGTCAGCACGTCCATGCTCGAGCGATTTCCCAATGGAAACTTTCACTTTCTCGTGTCGGCCGTTCACGAATACCGGTCCACCTCGTACTGGCCGGACGCCGCGGGCCCCCAACGAATCACGGGCTATCGGACGATCTCGACACTGCTCCAATTCCGGATTCTGCAGGCCGAAGTCTTTTGGAACTTCCGCAATGTTCTTGGTGAGAGATACGAGCACGTGCCGGGTTATCGTCTGCCTCGTTTGAGCAATGTTTACGGTGTGCGTTGGGAGTTCTGGAATTGACAAATGTCGTTGTCGCGCCGTAACTTAGGCACCTTCACATGATTCGAAGCATGACGGGGTTCGGAACCGCTGAGGGCGCCGTCGGCGCCATGCGCGTCTCCGTCGAGGTTCGATCCGTCAACCACCGCTTCTTCAATCCCTCGATCAAGCTTCCTTCGGCGCTTTCGCGTTGGGAGACGGAGGTCCGAGAGGCCGTGCGCAGATCCGTGAACCGCGGGCATGTCACGGTTACCGCGCGTATCGAACGAGCCCAGCCGGCAGATGCGGTCATCGACGAGGCCAGGCTGAGCTCGTACGTGAAACGTCTCCGTGACCTCAAGGATCGGTATGCGCTCGACGGTCCGATCGACTTGGCCACGGTGCTTCGCCTTCCGGACGTCATCGCCGGGGACGTGCAAGAAGATCAAGGCAATGCGGCCGAGCTCGTCGCGATCGTGGAGCGCGCGGTCGCTGCGCTCTCCGTCAGCCGAGAAGCCGAGGGACGCCGCCTCGCTGGGTTTTTGGCCGAGCGGGTGGGCGTCATCGAGGACGGAGTGCAGCGACTTGCCGCCCGGGCTCCACAGCGCCTGGTCGAGCAGCGGGATCGCTTGAGAACGAACGTGGCGGAGCTCGCGGAAGGACTGCAGGTGGACGACCAGCGACTCGCGCAAGAGATCGCCATTCTCGCCGATCGCCTCGACGTCGGAGAAGAGCTCGACCGGTTCCGGTCGCACCTCACCGCGTTCCGAGAAGCGATCGCCGGCAACGGCACTGATGGCGTCGGCAAACGTCTGGGATTCCTCCTGCAGGAGCTCCTGCGCGAAGCGAATACGACCGGGTCCAAGGCCAACGATGCATCCATGGTCCGTGAGGTCGTCGCTATCAAAGAGGAGCTGGAGCGGATCCGCGAACAGGTGGAAAACCTCGAATGACGGCCTTCCCAATCATTCTTTCTGCTCCGTCTGGCGGCGGGAAGACCACGATCGCCAAAGCGCTCCTGTCACGGCGGCAGGACATAGGCTACTCCGTTTCGTGCACGACTCGCCAACCCCGCGAAGGCGAGATTCCGGGAAAAGACTATTACTTTATATCCAGGACCGAATTCCTCTCAAAGCGGGAGCGGGGAGAGTTCGCCGAGTCCGCGGAAGTGCACGGGAATTTGTACGGCACGCTTCGCAGTGAGGTGCTGAGAGTTCTCGAGACGGGAAAGCACGTGCTCATGGACATCGACGTCCAGGGTGCGTCGCAGTTCACGAAACCGTTTCCGCAGGCGGTGACCATCTTCATTTTGCCGCCGTCCGCGGAGGTGTTGCTGGACCGGCTTCGCATGAGGCAGACGGAGTCGCCGCAGCAGCTTGCGGATCGCCTGCAATCGGCGCTGCAGGAGCTGCAGTCGGTGGACGAATACGAGTACGTCGTGGTGAACGACAACCTCGATCAGGCGATCAAGCGTATCGGCTCGATCATCGATGCGGAGGTGTCGAGCCGGGAACGAGTGGTGGGGTTGCGAACGCAGGTGGCGCTGCTGATCGATCAGCTCGAGCGCGAGATTGAATCACGTACCATTAGCGAAGGACAGAAGAGATGAGAGTGTTTACGCCAGGCGAAATCGCACGACACGCGGCCAACAAATACCTCGGCGTCCTCGTGGCGGCGAAGTACTCGCGGTTGCTGAATGAATTCCCGCGCGATCGCTCCGCGATGGGTGAGAAGAAGCTGACCACCCGCGCGCTCGAGGAGCTGGCGAAGGGTGGGATCAGCTATCGCGTCGTCCCGCGCCGCCGCGGCGGCGAGTAACTCCGACCGCCGGTGCGCCCATTTGACGGCCGCACAATTCTCCTCGGCGTCACCGGCGGGATAGCCAGCTATAAATCCGCGTGGCTCGCGCGTCTGCTCACCAAAGCCGGCACGAAGGTCGACGCCGTTCTGACACGGTCCGCGACCGAGTTCGTCGGCGCGATCACGTTCGAAGCGCTGACCGGCCGCCCCGTGCACACGGGGACGGGCTTCTTCGATCCAGGGCGCGCCCTCGAGCACATACACCTCGCGAAGGCCGCCGACGCGATCGTCGTCGCGCCCGCGACGGCTGATTTTCTCGCCCGCGCCGCGACTGGCCAGGCAGACGATCTCCTCACCGCCGTCTTGCTCGCGACGGACGCGCCGACCTTGCTCGTTCCGGCGATGAACGACCGCATGTGGGCGCATCCGCAAACACAGCGGAACGTCGTGCATCTGCGCGAGATCGGCTATCAGGTGCTGAATCCTGACGCAGGAATGCTCGCGGCCGGAGAAGGTGAGGGTCCGGGACGGATGCCGGAGCCTGAGGCCATCTTCGCGCACGTGGGACGATTGCTGGAGCGCTCAGGGTCGAGCGCGCTCGCGGGGCGGAAAGTCGTCGTGACGGCCGGACCGACGCGCGAAGCGATCGACCCCGTGCGCTTCATATCGAACCACAGCTCCGGCAAGATGGGCGTGGCGCTCGCATCGGCTGCCTGGCGGCGGGGCGCGGACGTCTCGCTGATCGCGGGTCCCCTCTCCGTGCCGGCCCCGCATGGACCCGATCTCCGGCAGGTCCAGACCACCGAGCAGATGGCTGACGCCGTCGGCGAGCTCGTGTCGGCCGCCGACGTGCTGATCATGGCGGCGGCTCCCGCCGATTTTCGTCCGTCGAAACCCGCGACGTCGAAGATCAAGAAGGGACAGAACGCGCCCGCCCCCACACTCGAGATGGAGCAGACAACGGACATCTTGCGGGCGACGCTCGCTCGCCGTCGCACGAGCGCCATCATTGTAGGTTTCGCGTTGGAGACCGAGGATGCGGTCGCGAACGGCAAACAAAAGCTCTCCGACAAGTCACTCGACCTCATCGTCGTGAACGACGCGACCGAAGCCGGAGCCGGATTTGGAGGGGACACGAATCGCGTGACGCTCATCGATCGCGAAGGCGCGGAAGAAGTCTTGCCGCTGTTGTCCAAGACGGACGTCGCGGACGCCATTCTCGATCGCGTGGAGCGCCTCGCGAATGGACGGTAGAGAGCAGCTGCGGCGCTACCTCGAGCAGCGAAAGGAAGCCGGCGAGCGGGAGCTCGTGCTCGATGCGCTCAACGTGGAGGACGTCCTGAAGCTGGTGGGCGCGACGCCCCGGACCGGCGGTGCAATGACAGTCCCGCCCGGTGCGGATTGGCGTGAAGTCCTTCGCAGCAGCGGGGCGTCGCCGCAGGCTCCGTCCGGCCTTTCCGTAGGCGTAGCGGATCGCGAGCTCTTCGGCGCGTTGGCGACTCTCGACTCGCTCGACGCGGTTGCGGCGGCCGTCGCATCATGCACGCGCTGCCCGCTCTACTCGACGGCCACAAACCCCGTTCCAGGTCAGGGGAATCCGAACGCCGGTCTGATGATCGTGGGCGAGGCTCCCGGCGCGACGGAAGACGAGAAGGGGCTCGCATTCGTTGGCGCCGCCGGCCAGCTGCTCACCAAGATTCTCGCGGCAGTGGATTTGAAGAGAGAAGACGTTTTCATCTGCAACGTTTTAAAGCACCGGCCACCGGGAAATCGAAATCCGATGCCGGACGAAGTAACCGCCTGTCGCCCGTATCTCGCGCGACAATTCGAATTGATCAAGCCGAAGGCGATTCTCGCGCTCGGCACATTCGCTGCACAAACATTGCTCGAAACGAAGCTGGCGATTGGAAAGCTTCGAGGACAACTTCACCGGTATCACGGGGTGCCGCTGATCGTCACGTATCATCCCGCCGCGTTGTTGCGGAACCCATCCTGGAAGAGACCGACCTGGGAAGATGTCCAGCTCGTCCGTCGAATACTCGATAGCTCCATCGCTCAGCCGT
>JBBDXZ010000057.1:0-5779 GCA_040902075.1 Gemmatimonadaceae bacterium | reverse complement strand
CGCCACATCGATATCGAAGTTCGCCCAGACTTTCTGCACGTCGTCCAGCTCCTCGATTTCCTCCATCAGCCTGAGAAGCGATTCCGCGGATTTTCCTTCCACTTTCACGGTGCTCTTCGGCACCATGACGACCGGCTCCGCTTCGACGAAGGAAATGCCCTTCGCTTCCAGCCCGCTCTTCACGGAATGGAAGTCCGCGGGGGACGTGGTGACGAGGTACTGGTCGTCTTCGCGCGCGAAGTCTTCGGCGCCCGCGTCGAGGGCGGCTTCGAGCGCCGCATCCTCGCCGAATTTCCTGGCGTCGATCGTGAGCTGTCCCTTCTTGTCGAACAGGAACGCCACCGAGTTCGGGGTGCCGAGGTTCCCGCCGAGTCGCGACATCTTGTGGCGCACGTCGGCCACGGTGCGCGTCGGGTTATCGGTGAGTGCCGCGATGATCAGCGCCACCCCACCCGGCCCGTAGCCCTCATAGATGACTTCCTGGTAGTCCACGCCTTCGAGCTCGCCGGTGCCCTTCTTGATGGCCCGCTCGATGTTCTCCTTCGGCATGGAGTTCGCCTTGGCCGCCTCGATGGCCGTGCGCAGTCGCGCGTTCCCGCCCGGATCGCCGCCGCCGTGCTTCGCCGCAATGGTGATTTCACGAATGAGCTTCGTGAACAGCGCGCCGCGTTTCGCGTCCGTCGCCGCCTTGTAGTGCTTGATCTGTTTCCACTTACTGTGGCCAGCCATACGACGCTCGCTGCGGACGTGCCTAAAGGGACAGTACTAGATAATG
Organism: Gemmatimonadaceae bacterium; assembly: GCA_040902075.1. Taxonomy (GTDB): domain Bacteria; phylum Gemmatimonadota; class Gemmatimonadetes; order Gemmatimonadales; family Gemmatimonadaceae; genus DASPMP01. The sequence goes on along the minus strand of JBBDXZ010000057.1, from coordinate 5,004 downwards.
GTACTCGGCGACTCGCGCGAGCGCGCGGACGATGATCCGCGGCCACCGCGCCGCAGGCGCGCCGAGTACCGACCGGTTGCGCGAATAGCGCAGCCGCCGGGAACCGGTTAGCCGCCGAAGCGCATCCCGAGTGTCGCCTTGAAACCGCTCAGCGTCGCCGATTGCATCGTGCCGATCGAGAACCCCGCGCCGGGAACGATCGCCCAGCGGCCGCGATCGATGTACAGGCGCATGCCGAGCGTTCCCAGGAAGCTGGCCGTCGCTTTCTGCTCCGTCCACACGCGCGTCTCGATGCTGGGCTCGACGCCGATGTCGCCTGGTGCGCGGATGCCAAAGCTCATCGTCGCGTTCGTGATGTTGCCACTCGGCGATGGACTCTGGTCGATCTGCGTGCCGCTGGTCCGGTACAGATTCCACAACACGAACGAGTAGTCCACCTCGCTCTCGCCCAGCGAGTTGTTCATCGCGAACTGGGCAACGTAGCGATCGCCGGTGTTGTACGACGTCACGTTGGCTTTGTCGTCGCCGAACTTCGAGAACGTCAGGCCGAAGGACATCCGTCCCGTGCCGTAGGGATGATCGAGACCCAGACGCGCGCGATATTCGGGCCCGGGCGTGAACTTGAGCGCGGTCCCGCTCGCGTCCCGAAATGGCTCGTACTCGCTCGACTGCCGCATGCTGGCGCCGAACCCGACGTTCCACGCGCCCATGGGCTGCGCGATGGCCACGCCTCCCGTCATGCCGAACCCGCTCCCGAACCCTGAAATCGGGAACGTGAGGAAGTCGCTGCCGATGCGGGTTGCCGCCTCCAATTCACTCGGCTCCACGGTGGCGGAACCGGTGGGCAGATTCAGCCCCGCGGTGACCACGACGAAGTCCTGGCCAAACGCATAGTTGGCGCGGATCTGCGTATCGGTGATCCCGCTCAACTCACTTTTGGTGGTTGTGCGGTTGCCGGTTGCGTCGAGTGTGGTGCGCTCATGCTGGACTAACGCGAATGCCGTCCCAACGTCCAGCGTCAAGCGCGGCATCACCGGCATGATCACGAAGAAAGGAACCGCGAGCTCGGATATCTTCTCGTTCAGCGGAGCCTTGAGCGTGTACGAATGGAACTGGGGCCCGGTTCGTATCGAAGAATCCCAGAAGGACTGAGCCGGCAGCGTGCTCGCGCCGAGCAGCAAAGCGAGAGGTATGAGACGTCGCATGTCGGCTCCTAAGGGGTCGGAATCTTCACGATGATCGTGACGTTCGCCGATCGGGACCCTGATTCCTGCCCGATCGGGTCCTTCGGCGGGGGTGCGGCGACCGGCGTCGCGGCACCACCGGCGCCCGCTTGATCGGTCGCGCTCTGCGACGCCGACGGATTGAGACCCGCCGCGATTCCACTCGCTCCCGCGGACTCGGTACCGCGGGAAGCCGGCGCGTTGCCGGCCGCCGACTGGTTCGCGATGCTGCCTTCCTGCGTGCCGGTGAGGTTCGCCTCGATGGAGACAGCGGTCAGGGCCACGCCCGCAGCCGCGGACTGCGTCAGCGATCCCTTCTGCTGCGCCCGCAGAAAGCCCGGGTCGATGCGAACGGCCTCACCAAAGCTGCGTGAAGCCTCGTCGTACCTGCCCTGGTCTTCCAACATCAGTCCCCGGCTATACGCGAGAAACGCCTGAAGCGATCGCGTGGGCTGGAGCTCGAGCGCCCTGCGTTCGTCAGCGGTCAACGTGACGCCAAGACTGTCGAAGAGCTGAACCACGATCGCCTTCTCGATCGCGAAGAGCTGCTCGAGCGTGTTCTCGTTCGCGGCGCCGCCGGCGAGTTGGGACGTCTGCGTGTTCACGATCGCCGCGTCCACGCGCAGACGATTGGCGTCCTGCACGATCTGGCCGTTCACGATGCGGCCGGCCTGGATGATCTTGCCGACGCGCACGTTGGTTGTCGTATCGGTCTGTCCGGATTGCTGCAGAGCGACCTCGTCGAGCAAAGCTTGCAGGCGGGCCCGCTCAACGACGACGAGCTGGCTCGAGCGGGCGAGGTCGATGGTGATCAGCTCAGCCAGCCCGCGCTCCAGCGGTTGCAGCGTGCTGTCTGCGCCCACGAAGCGCAGCGGCATGACGGCGACCGTCCGCGGCGAGCCTGCTTGGGTCGACAGCTGCTGCTCCTGCGCGACAGCGCTCTTGGCCGCGGCCTGAAGCTCCTGCCGAGTCAACGCGGCGAGTCTCGCCTCGAGCTGCCGGCGAACCTTCGACGTACGGCCGTAGCGGACGTACGTCTGATACGCGGCCTTGGCCGCGGGGATGTCCTTCTGTTGCTCCGCGGTCAGGCCGAGGTACAGCGTCGCGGAGCCGTCACGCGGGTCGAGTTTGACCGCCTGGTCGAGATGCGCGCGCGCATCCGCGTACCGGCCCGCCTTGTAGAGGGCGATACCGAGGGAGCGCGCGACCGCCGGATCGTTAGGCCGGGAGGCGCGCGACGCCTCGAGACGCGCGATGCCACCGGCATTCATCTGCCCGGACGACACGCAGCCGACGGCGAGCAGCGTTAGTCCAACGGCAACTGTGGAACGAAGGGAAAACATTGTCCTGCCTCCTAACGGTCTGGATCCAGCATGTCTTCGAAGCGCATCCATTGGGCGTAGAAATACAGATCGACGTATCCCGTGCCGCCGTTCCGATTCTTTCGAACCAGCAGCTCGGTGGCGCCTTCGATCTCGCGGCGCCGGTCGTACATGTCTTCACGGAAAAGCGCCAGCACGACGTCTGCGTGATGCTTGACCGCTCCCATGGCGCCGAAATCGTCGAGGTGGGGGCGTCGATCGTCGCGAGCGGAGAGGTAGGGAAGCTGCGCCGTTGTGAATATGGCGACGTGGTGCTCGATTGCCAGCGCTTTGAGGCGCCGAATGGCGTCCGCGAGCTCCTCGTCGGTGGTGCGGGCTCCTTGGGCCAGCCACTGGAGCGAATCGACGAGGATCAAATCGAGCTTCGTCCCCTCGAGCTGTTCGGCAAGCCCGGCCACGCCTTGACTGCCAAGAGTTTCGAACCGTGGCAGGCCCTCGCGCATCCGGATTGCCGCCGCGCCCACCGAGGCGCGCGCGACGTCGTTAGGGACGCCCTGGCGCAGGTCGTCCACACGCACGCGGCCCTCGACCGCCAGGACGCGCTCCAGAAGGCGCTCGATGGACATCTCGCCCGAGAAGTAGGTGACGCGCGTACGTAACTGGGCCGCGCGAAGCGCCACCGCCAGCGCAAACGCCGACTTGCCGCTCCCGACGTCACCGCCGAGAACGATGAGATCGCCACGACGCATCCCGCCTCCGAGCATGCGATCCAAGCTCGGGAAGCCGGTGGCGATCGTGTCGGGCGATTGCGCGCCGTCTGCGACGGCATCTGCGCGGGCGAGGACCTGCGAAAGCGGCGAGATATCAGAGCTCCGGGCCATGAGCCAAGATACGGCTCGTTTCCCGCGATCAGCAAGAACGAAGGGCCTTATTCTGCAATAGTTTGCGCCAATCGGGCGAGCTCTAAACGTGCGGCCGGATCGAGCTGATTTGCGGTGACGATCATCACCGATTCGACACCGGCCTTGATGGCTTTCCGGTCCTGATTGCCGGCCGCCTCCAGCAGCCGGGAAAGGGCCGTCTTGATCACGGTAGGTATCGCGGCAGAACCCAGCCAATGTTTCGCGTCCGAAGCGCGGGCCTGGTGGTGATCCGGCGCCAGCGGGTCATGCGGCGCTGTCGCGTCCCCGACGATCCGAGCCACGAGCAAACAGGCAAGCGCCAACTCGCGCGGCCCTCCCAGCGCCGCGCGACCTGCCATGGTGGCGAGAGCAGGAAACGGAAAGGTGGTAGGCTCGAGCGAGTACGGCGCGCGCGGGGCGTTCGGGTTGAGCGACACGGGGGGTAAGGTGGTAGGTGCTAGGTGGTAGGTGCTAGGTGGTAGGTGCTAGGTGGTAGGTGCTAGGTGCTAGGTGCTAGGTGCCAGGTGTCGACCCTACCACCTATCACCTATCACCTACCACCTTTCACAATGCTCCTTTACCGCCGCCTGTTTCGCTTTCTCCGTCCACACGGCTGGCGGATGGCGGCGGCGATCGCGAGCAACATCGTCGCGTCGGTGCTGGATGCGTTCGCGTTCACCCTCCTGATCCCGTTCCTGAACGCGCTCTTCGAGCGCCCGTCGCTCATCCCCGGCAACCTCGGACTGATCGCCGAGTTGCAGCAGCGGACGCTCGGCGCGCTCCTCGATCCCGCGCGCCCGATGGATTCGCTGCGTGTCGTGATCTTCGTGATGCTGGGCCTCGTGCTCCTCAAGAACGTTTTCGTCTGGCTCGGCGGACAGCTCGGGGCGGGGCTCCAGGAGTTCGTCACGCGCGATCTGCGCGATGCGGTGTTCCGTCACCTGCAGCGACTCCCCATCGGGTATTTCCATCGCACGAAGACGGGACAGATCATGTCCACCGTGCTGGCCGACACCGAGCAGACGCGCGGCGTCATCACGGAGGTGGTGACACGAACGCTGCAAAACGGGACGATGGTCATCGTCAACATCGCGGTCCTGATGATGATCTCGGCGCGCCTGACGCTCATCGCTCTGGTGATCGCTCCCTTGCTCACGCTCGCGCTCCAACCGATTCTCAAAAAGCTCCGGAAGGGCCATCGGGTTCTGCGCGGCGAATACGGCGAGATCACGAGCGTGCTGCAGGAAGTCATCTCGGGCATTCGGCTGGTGAAGTCCTTCCGTGGCGAGCCGTACGAGGACAAGCGATTCATGCGCGGCAGCGACGCGTATGCGTCTGGTGCCGCTCGCGTCACCAAGGTCGCGGTCTTGTCGCAACCGCTCACGGAGCTCATCGGCACCGCGATTGCTGTGCTGATACTCTGGGTCGGTGCGCAAGAAGCCCTTCAAGGTCAGTCGATCGACGGCGCGCAGCTGATCACGTTCATGATCATCGTAATGCGCCTGCTACCACCCCTAAAACAGCTCTCGCAAATGCCGACCACCGCTCAGCAGTCGC
>JBBDXZ010000056.1:0-36887 GCA_040902075.1 Gemmatimonadaceae bacterium | reverse complement strand
TGTCGACGACGATGGCGTTGGCGTCGCCGTAGGGCATCATGCCGGAAGCGCTGCCGCGCCCCGCCATCCGATAGCGACCTGAGTTGTAGATGATGATGAGGTCGACGCCGCCGCGCTCAGCGAACTTGGCCGAGATGCCGGTGCCGGCGCCGGCGCCGATGATCGGCTTGCCGCCGGAGACCTGGGCGCGCAGGCGGCCGAGCACTTCCTGCCGGGAGATGAATGGCATCAGGCGCCGACCCCGGAGGGCATCAGCGCGAGGAGCTCTTCGGCGAGAGCGTCGGCGAAGACGGGATCGTTGATGTGCGCGTCGATCTCGCGGACGTTCACGTGCGAACCCGCGCCGCCGCGAAGCGATTCGAACAGGGCTTGGTCGGCGTCGGGATCATGAAACGGCTTCCCCGGCGCATCGAGCATGCTCACACCGCGAAGGGGAAGCACCAGCGTCACCGGGCCGGTCGCCTGGTTCAGCTGGCCGATGATGCGGCTTCCAATCTCCCGGCACTCGTCGGGCGTCGTTCTCATGAGAGTCACGGTGGCGTTGTGTTTGTAGAGATTTCGCGAAGCGAATCGCGCGGGCATGGTGTCGGCGGCGCCGAAGTTCACCATGTCGAGCGCGCCGACGGAGACGACCTGCGGAATGCCCTGTCGCCCCGCGGCGGCAAGACGATCGGGGCCGGCCGTCAGCACGCCGCCGACGACTTCGTCGGCCCACTCCGTCGTCGTCACGTCGAGCACCGCGCGAAAGAAGCCGTCGTCGATCAGCCCTTCCATCGCCCGGCCGCCGGTGCCGGTCGCATGAAACACGACGACGTCGAATCCGGCGGCCTCGAGCCGTTGGCGCGCAGCGGTCACACAGGGAGTGGTGACGCCGAACATCGTGGAGGCAATGATCGGGCGGTCCTGTAGGGCGATGTCCTTGGACATCGCCTCCAGCATGCCGCAAATCGCGCCCGCCGCGTTGGTGAGGATGCGGCGCGAGATCGGGTTGATGCCGGCGATGTCGACGACGGAGTACATCATCGTGATGTCCTTCACGTCGACGTAGGGCGCGGTATTGCCCGACGCCATGGTGGACACCATGACCTTGGGGACTCCGACCGGCAGCTCGCGCATCGCGCCGGTGATCATCGTGGTACCGCCGCCGCCGCCGAGTCCAAGGACGCCGTCGAAGCGATTCGCCGCGAAGAGCTGGGCGGCCATCGTCTGAGCGCCCCGCTGCATGACGTCGACCGCGGACCCTCTGTCGCCACGTGCGCGAAGATCCGCGAGCATCCCTCCTCCGGCTCGGGCTACTTCGTCGGCGCTGATGTCGACGGCGAACGGCGGCGGCGCATCGCCGAGAATGCCAATGTCCATGGTCAGGACATCGTGCCCCCGCCCGAGTATCAGGGAGCGAACAAGCGCGTATTCCGCGCCCTTGGTATCGAAGGTTCCGATCAGCAGCGCGCGCCGCTTCATTCGTCGAAGACCATCGGTTTCTTCAGGGAAGCCCAGGGCTCGTCGGTGTGGACCTCGACGAGCGCCGGACCTTCGAACACCGCGGGACTCAGAATCGCAAGAAACACCAGCGTGTCCTTGCCGGCGTTGTACGTGCCGTGGACCACGTCGCGGGGAATGTGCGCCGAGTCGCCGGGCCCGAGGATTCGCTTGTCGCGATCGACCCACTGTTCGGCGGTCCCCGAGATGACATAGATGATCTCCTCCATCGCCGGGTGGCGGTGGAACTGGTGCGCGCGGCCCGGGGGCATGAGGACACGGACCAGGAGGAGCTCCTTCGCGTCCGTGAGGCCGGGGCGCGACAGCCATTCATGCGGCCCCCACGGAGAAGCCTCGACCCGCGCGTCGGCGCCGGTGACGAATCTGAGAGCGCTATGGATCATGACCGCCGGTGCGCGTGAGCGGGTAGAGTGGACCATCCGCGATGGCGCGTCAATACGGTGAAGTCCACGGGTGAGCATTGATCCGACGGAGCGCCGCGCCATCGACTAAGGTCCACTGGGGCGTTAGGCTGCCTACGGAATTCTTTGCCCAACCTCTACGTATCTCAATCGGGCCTCGACCATGATCTTTACGAAGCGCAACGCCACGTTCGAACGCATTGCCGCCGGTCGCACCGACCTCGTGTTCGACTACGTCGGACAGGGAAAGCCAGCAACCGCGCGTGACAGCGACGGCGCTTCTCTGCTGTATTATTGCGCTCGTTACGGCGACGTCAGCGCGATGCGCTTCCTGCTAGCGCAGGGAGAGAGGCTCGATTCCATCTCATCCCGGATCGACCTCGAGGGCGCCGCGTACTTCGGCCACTGGCGGTTGTGCGAGTTTCTCCTGGAAAACGGCGCCGACGTCAATCGTCCGAACCCGGAGACGGGGGAGACGCCGCTGCACGCGGCGCTCTGCACCGCGAACCGGCCGGCCTTCGAGCTGGTGGTGCGCGTTCTCCTTGCCGCCAACGCGGACCCCAATAGGCAGACAAAGCCGGGCGTACCGACCGGGGCGTTCATGCGCGATTGTCGCACGAAGGGCGAGACGCCCCTTCATCGCGCCGCGGCGTTCGCGCCCGAAAGCACGATCCGGCTACTGCTGAAGGCCGGTGCCGCGAAGAACACGACGGATATAGATGGCGATTCGCCACTCGGCTGGGCCAGTTGGCACACGCGCCCGGATTCAATCCTGCGCTTGTTGACCTACGATGACTTTTACGTCCGTCCGGACCGCGGCTCGACGTTCGACCATGGGACGGGCTGGGGCGAGATGGAGGTCGAGCTCATGGGCCGGCCGCTCACATGAGTCGCCATGTCGGCGCGACTTGTCGGAAGCGGCTGGCCAATCGCGTTAGGCCAACGACTCGACGATTCTACTCGTAGCGCAAGATGACCATCGGGTCGAGGTCCAGCCCCCGCCGCGCTGCGGTGTAGCCGGCGCCAAGCGTGACCAACGCGAGTAACGCGCCGATTCCCCCAAACGTCAATGGGTCCATCGGACTGAGACCGTACAGAAAACGCGAGAGAAGGTGCATCACGCCGGCCGCGATGGCGATACCGACGACGAGTCCGACGCCGGTGAGCCGGAACGCGCCACCAACGATGACGCGAAACACGCTGAGCCGATTCGCTCCCAAGGCGACGCGGATTCCGATCTCCTTCATGCGTTGCTCGACGGTGTAGCTGACGAGGCCATACAGACCTCCGGCTGCTAGCAGCAGCGCAATGACGCCCGCGACACCGAACACCGTGCGGGCGATTTTGACCGGCACCAGAGACATCGACGACGCCATGCTCTCGCGCATGGATTGGCCGCTCATGTACGGCACGGCGTTCGGATCGGTTTCCTGCACGATACGGCGGACGCTGCGCAATGCGTCTGCCGGCAGGCCGGTCGTCCGCACGTGGAGCCTGCCGGCGTTGAACGCCGGCAGGAAAACGAGGGGCTCGATGTCGCCGCCGAATGAGGAGAACCGCGCATCCCTGACGACGCCGACGATCTCATGCTCGGCGAGACCTTCGCCGAGGCCGAACCGCTTTCCGATTGGATCGCGCTCTGGCCAATAGCGCCGAGCCATCGCTTCGTTCACGATCGCCACGTGGTGCGTCCCGGAACGGTCCGGAGCGCCGAACTCACGCCCACGAGTGAGAACCTGCCCCATCGTCGAGAAGTAGTCGTCCGACACGTTGGCGACTCTGACCGTGAGTTGTCGCTCTGCTGCTGGCGGCGTCACGCCGGCAATCTCGAGCGCGACCGGATGCCCGCCAGTTCCGCCGAAAGGAACGAAGCTCGCCAGCGCCGCGCGCTCGACGCCCGGCAGCTGGCGCGCTCTGGCGAGCAACTCGGCGTAGAAGCGGTCCGTTCTCGCGCGGTCGTAGCCGAGTCGCTGCAAGTCCACCGTTGCGATCAAGATCTGGTCCGGATCGAAGCCAACCTCGATGCGCTCGGTATTGCGCAGGCTGCGGAACAGCAGCACGGCGCCGACGAGAAGCACGAATGAGACGCACACCTGGAGCGTGACGAGCGCGTGCCCCAACCGAAAACGCGAGGGTGCGGCCGCGGAGCGCGGATCCTTGAGCGCCGCCGTCAACGCGATGCGCGTGGTTTGCAGTGCCGGGACCAGACCAAAAACAACGGCGGTGAGCATTGCAGTCGCGGCAGTGAATGCCAGCACGCGGGCATCGAGGCGGAGATCTAGAAATATCGGCGCACCCGTTGGACCGTTGATGAACGACAGACCGTTCAGCAGTTGGAGCGGCCAGACCGAAAGCAGCAGACCAACGGAGCCGCCGAGCAGCGCGAGCAGCGCGCTTTCCACGAGGAGCTGACGGACGATTTGCGCGCGGCTGGCTCCCATTGCCAGGCGGACAGCCACCTCACCGCGGCGAGCGCGCGCGCGAGCCAGGAGCAGGCCGGCGACATTCGCGCACGCGATGAGAAGGACCACGGCGACCACCGCCATCAACAACGACAGAAAAACCCGCAGGACGTTGGCGAAGACCGGGAGAGCGCCACGCGCGCTCCCAACGACGAAGTTGCGTTGGGCCGCTCGTTCGGCATCACCTCCCGCCATCCGGGCGGCAAGCACACCAAGTTCTGCCTCGGCCTCTCGCATCGAGACGCCGCTTGCCAGACGACCGGTCAGCAGGAGGCTCGGCGCGGATTCTCGCTCTCTGGTTGTCTGAGTCACCCAAGCCATTCCAGCGGGGATCCACAGGTCGATGTCGACGCCCGGGAAGGTGCCCGTGAAACCGGCGGGTGCTATACCCACGATGGTGAAGGGTTGATCGTTCAACTGTATCCTGCGGCCGACGATCGCCTGCGGTGGATCGGATGTGAATTGTCGCCGCCGAAACCGGTCGCTGATGATTACCACGGCCGTCCGACCGGGCACCCGGTCTTCCTCCGCATGAAAAGCGCGTCCGATCCTCGGCGACACACCAATGGTCGAGAAATATGTGCCGGCCACCAGCTCGACGGACAGCAATCGGCTCTCTTCGGCTCGTCCCATCGTGACTGACGTGATGTCGTGTCCCACGATGCTGCTGAACGACGATGCGTGCTCGCGCAGGTTCCGGAACTCTTCGTACGATGCCGTCTTGAACGCTCGCTCCCCGCGCGCAGATCGGCCGATCCGAACCAGGTCGTCTCCTCCCGCGCCGAGTGGCCTGAGAAGCAGCGAGCTGACGACGCTGAACATCGTCGTGTTGACGGCGATACCGAGCGCAAGCGATGCGACCGCCGTGAGCGTGAATGAGGGCGTCCGCGCGAGCCCTCGCGACGCGTACCGCAGGCTCTGCCCCAGGCGCTCCATCCAGTCAAGCATGGGCATCCTCGTGTCCGAACGCCGGCACACTGCGCGCGAGTATCCTGCCACACACCATCAAGGCTGCGCCGAGCGCGAATCCGAGCGCCGCACCACCGATGCCATCGATCGGGACTCTGTTTGTGACGAGGATGATCAACGCTGTGACTCCCGCGAGGAACGCTTCGGCCGATTGGCCCCAGCGCCCGCGGACTCGCGTGCGCTTTCGCCCAGTATCTGCCGCCGCACTCAGGGCTGCCGAGATTCGCCGCAGCACCGCTGCATCGACCGGCTCACTGTCAAAAAACGCCGCGCGCGTGAGACGCAACGCCTCGAGCTGCGCGCGACACTCCTCGCAGGTCTGGAGATGGCGCAGCCCCTCCGAGACATCCCAACTCAATGCATCGCCGATCGCGATCATCGCGTCGGTTCCGAGACACTCTGTCATCGTGCGGTCTCCTTTAGGCCTTCGCGGAGCTTTCTCGTCGCCTGGTGCAGTAACGCTTTCACCGTCCCCTCGGCGCACTGAAGCAGGCGCGCCGTCTCCGCGGTACTCCGTCCCTCGACCAGCCGTAGAATCACCACGTCGCGCTGACGCGCCGGCAGCGCCAGCACCGCGTCGCGCAGCGTTTCGCGCATCAGCCCCGCGTCCGGATCGCTCCGCGCCGCGACTTCAGGTAGATCTTCCGTCACCGGCTCGCGCATGCGTTTCCTGACCGCGGCGATTCCAACCGTGCGGCTTACCGCTAGCAGCCAGCCAATGAACGAGCCGCGTCCGTCGAACGTTCGTCGCTTGTCAAAGGCGCGGAGCCAGACTTCCTGCAAAAGGTCGCGCGTATCCGCGTCAACGCCCGCGTACCGTCGCAACTGCGGCCAGAGCCTCGGCGAATACGTGGTCACGAGGTCGGCGAAGAGTCTTTCGTCGCCCGCATGAAAGCGCTCGATATCGAGGTCCAACAGTCAGCTCGTGCTGCGCGGAAGCTCGACGCGCCGTGCCAGTGCCAGCGTCGGTAGGGCGAGAGCGGCGCATACCGATGCAGGAATTAGCACAGTGTAGAAAGCGGCGAAGCTCGTGTCCGCGGCCGTGTGCAGGACGATCGTTTCATAGGTCGTATCCCACACGGCAAATCCGGAGACCAGGAGGCCGAGACCCACCGCCCAGTAGAGCGCGCGGCGGAGCGGCTGTGGGAGGGAGTATCTCGACCAGATGCCGACTTGAATCCCAATGGCCGCAAAGAGCAGCGCGTTCAAGGGAGCGAACAAGGTGGTGTAGAAAACCCAGGCCGCGTCATTACGACTCTCCCAGTTTTCGGTCGCGGCGCTCATTTCCTGGATGAGTCGCGGGAGGCTTCGTCCATGCTCGCTGACAGCCGGGGCAACGGCCCCCAGCAGCGCGAACACGACGACGCAGACCGTGGTTGCCGCCACGACCGCATGGAGCAGTTGGCGCCAAGGTCGGGAGCCATCGAACACAGCAGGCGCGATCGCAATGCCCGCCGGAAAGGCAGCCAATCCCAGGGCACGAGCAAGCCACCGAACGAAGTCCGCGGCGGACAGCGGGTCGCTACTCAAGACCGCGACGGCTACCATCAACACCGCGATGCCCGTCGCCCAAACAAGCTCGGCCACCACGAATCTCCCCACCAGCTTCATGACAAGCCTCGGAATCGTGTCTTCGAGAGTAGACGCCAGCCGCGCACAATCGGTTTAGTCGCGAACCAATCGGCGCGGCCCAACGACGGAATCGAGCTGGCGCCCCGATCAGAATGCCTGCAAACTCAACGAAGAGCTGGATACAAGACGGGCACTCCCACACTCGATCGATGGCAATGATGACTCCCGCTGAGTTCCGCCGCATTGCAATGGGCCTGCCCGAAGTCACTGAGGCGTCCCACATGGGGCACCCCGATTTTCGCGTTGGCGACAAGATCTTCGCCACACTCGGCTACCCAGATGCTTCGTTCGGCGTTGTGATGCTCTCGCCTCAAGATCAGGACTTCTTCGTCAGGAACCATCCGAAAGCGTTCGCGCCGGTGAGGGGTAGCTGGGGCAAGGCCGGCGCCACGACCGTGACGTTGCGTGCGGCAAGTAGGCGCGCCGGTACGATTGCTCTCGAGACCGCGTGGCAAAGACGCGCCCCGAAGCGGCTTGTGAATAGTGACTCGGCCTCCGCGCCCCGCCGCCGTCAACGCAAGGACAGGCACCCGTGAAGCTGTATACACAACTGAACTTCGGCGGAAATTGTGAAGAAGCATTCCGCTTTTATGAAAAACATCTCGGTGGCCAGATCACTATGATGATGACTCAGAGCCAAGCTCCAGGCGCGCCTCAAGGAGCAGGCAACGCGATCATCCATGCGCGAATGAACATTGGAAAGACGGTGTTGATCGCAAACGATGTTCCGCCATCGGTGTTTCAGAGAATGCGAAGCGTCTATCTCTATCTGTCGGTCGATTCCGCGGCAGAAGCGGAGCGTGTCCACAAGCTCCTCGCCGAGGGCGGGGAGGTGTATATGCCCATGGAGGAAACGTTCTACGCGACGCGCTTCAGCATGCTGCGGGACCGATTTGGCGTGTCCTGGTCGATCATCCACGAACGTCCGAGATCGTGAGGAGCTCGATCGGTCTGCGCTGGACAGCGCGCGTTAGCGCGGATTCGCCTCGATGAAGCCTAGGACGGTTCGCGCGAACTCGTCTGGTTTCTCGAGGTACATCAGGTGACCCACACCACGGATCACGATCCGTCGCGCGCCGGGAATACCAGCCTCGATGGCGCCCGCGTGCGCGTGAACGTCCGGAATGTCGGCGTCACCGACCAGGACCAGTGTGGGAGCGCGAATCTCCCTCAGGCGCGGCAACGCCGGCTTGGGACGGAGTATTCGATCGCTGTGTGTCACGTCGTACGGATTCGCACGCGTGACACCGGCCCGTCGCAAGACTGCTGAAAGGTCGTCAGTCTCCGAATGCCAGGTCGTCGTAGCGGGCGACCGTCCGAATCCGCGGCGATCGTACCGTATCGTGTGGAATTGGCGGCAGAACGCCGGCCAGACGTCGTCCCACACGGCGGAGTGCACCACGCCATCATGGATCAAGACAACGGCTTCCGCGCCGGTGCCGCACTCACGGATTGCGGCTGCCGCGCCGCCGCGTCTTATTTGACTCCCTTGCAGCTGAGCTCTATGGGAAAGGAAAGCTACGCCGCGGTGGGTCGATATCGAGGTCACATTGACATTTCTCGAGCGGATGGCCGCCATTCTTCAAGACACGAAAACGCGTCTTGGCGCCGCCTAAACTAGGAGGCTTTCGTGTGGTTCAAGCACCGCGCCTGGATACCTATCGCGTGGCTCCTCTGCCTCGCCAACCTCGGTGCCACGTGGTTTGCGGCCCTGCCTGCTGAGCCGTGGCACGCCACAAGCCACGCCCTCCTCGCGGTATTGTTCGGTCTCGGGGCACAACGGCTCGCCGCTCGACAAGCGCTGAAGAACCGGGGTGGCGCCGAACTTCCAGCCGACGTCACCGCGATTCGAGAGGAGGTTGCGGCGCTGCGCCAGGCACAGCCTGAAATCCTGAAACGCGTCGAGCAGGCGGTCGATGCGATGGCCATCGAGTTGGAACGCGTCGGTGAAGGTCAGCGTTTTCTCACGAAGGTGCTGACGGACCCATCTCGCCATGTGGAGAGTAGCTCGCGCTCGCCCCAGCCAGACTCCATCCCGCTTCCGCGCCGCCAACCGCCTGACGAGGAGTTGTAGCGAGTCCTGAAACCAGGCGCGTGGCCTTGCCGTATGGGCATCCAATAGGACGGAGCATCGGCGGAGAGTGGTGTTGCCTCGCGCCGATCCTTGGTTGACAACGACTCGCATTCCCCGCTGGAAACTTCCTCTTGCGGGATCCCGTACCAAACAGTACGGTCATATTGGAAACCCATAGGACGGTACATGCCGGACAAGCTGGACGTACAGCAGGGCACCCTCGCCCTGATGATTCTCAAGACCCTCGACGTGCTTGGGCCGCTTCACGGCTACGGCGTCGCCCGCCGCATCGAGGAGACGAGCAAGAACCGTCTGTCGTTGAACTACGGCACGCTGTACCCCGCGCTCCTCAAGCTCGAGCAGGAGGGTTTCATCAAGGGGGAATGGCGTCAGTCCGAGAACAATCGCCGGGCGAAGTTCTACGCGCTCACCGCCGCGGGGCGCAAGCAGCTGGCGCGTGAAGCCCGCGAATGGCATGCGACCGCCGACCTGATCGCCGCCTTTCTCGCGCCGAAACGGGAGACCCCATGAGACACGTTCGTGCCGCGCTCGCGCGCATCGCTGGAATGTTCACTCGAGATAACGTGGACAACGATCTCCGCGACGAGCTGCAGGCCCATGTCGACCTGGTGACCGCCGAGAACATCCGCCGCGGCATGCATTCGGACGAGGCTCGCCGGCAGGCACTTCTGGCCTCGGGAGGTCTCACGCGGGCCGCCGAGGCGGTCCGCGATCGGCGCGGGCTGCCATGGATCGAGAGCCTTGCCGCCGACATCAAGTACGCGCTGCGATCCCTGCGTCACAGTCCCGCGTTCACGGCGGTGGTCGTGATCACGCTGGCGCTCGGCATCGGCGCCAACACGGCAATCTTCAGCGTCGTCCGCGGCGTGCTCCTCAAGCCGCTGCCCCACCACGACGGCGGCCGGCTGGTCTACATGCGACACTCGATCGATGGACCGGCGGGCTCGGACATCAGTTTCTCCGTCCCGGAAGTCCGTGATTTCCGCAATGGCGCCAAGTCGCTGGCCGCCCTCGCGGAATTCTCCGACTGGACGATGACGCTGCAGAGCGACGAAGGCGCCGAGCGGATTCAGGCGGGTCTCGTCACCGGCAATTACTTCGAGGTGATGGGCCTCTCGGTGGTGCTTGGCAGGCTGACCGGGCCGGGCGACGACGGGCCGGGAGTTCCACCCGTCATGGTGCTTACCCACCAGAGCTGGCTGAAGCGCTTCGGCGGCGACTCGAGCATCGTCGGGAAGCAGCTGAAAGTGGACGGCAAGTCGGTGACGGTGATCGGCGTCGTAGAGCCCGCGCCGTTCTTTCCCGGCCGCGCAGAAGCCCTGTTCAACATGGTGAACAGCCAACACCACCTGAGCGCGTTCATGGTGGAGGGCCGCACCCATCGCATGACGGAGTTGATCGCCCGCCTGGCGCCCGACGCCAGCGTAAAGCAAGCGCAGAACGAGGTCGCCGCCGTCAGCACCCGGATTCAGAAGGAATACCAGGAGGCCTACGATCCCGCGTCCCATCATCGCGTCGAGGTCATCCCCTTTCGCGAAGTGCTGGGCGAACGCGCCCGTCTGACGCTTTGGCTGCTCATGGGCGCCGCCGCATTCGTCATGATCATCTCGGCCGCCAGCGTCGCCAACCTCACGCTCATGCGCGGCGTGCGCCGAGAGCACGAGCTCGTGGTGCGCGCGGCCCTCGGCGCAGGCCTGGCGCGGCTTCGGCGGTTGCTGCTCGTCGAGAACCTGCTGCTCGCCCTCATGGGCGCCATTCTCGGCGTCGTGATCGCGATTGGCGGCGTCAAGCTGCTCACGTCACTCGCCGAGCGCTACTCACCCCGCGCCAGCGAGATCCGTCTCGACGGCGTAGTACTGGGCTTCACCGTCGCGCTCGCGGCGGCGGTGGCGCTGCTGCTCTCGTTCCTCACGTCGCTCCCGAAAGAAGGCGGCTTCGCGTCCTGGATTCTCGCGGGCGCGCACCGGATGAGCGGAGGCCTGAGCAAGCATCGCCTTCAGCGAGCGTTGGTCGTCGTGCAGGTCGCCGTTTCGGTCGTGCTGCTCGCGGGTGCCGGTTTGCTCACGCGCACCATGATGCGGCTCTCGGACGTGGACACCGGTCTTCGCACCGAGGAAGTGCTCACGATGACCGTGCCGCTGGTGACCGCGACCGAGCTCCTAACCAACCCCGCGGCTGATGCGGCAGCCAAGGAGCGCTACGAACTGATGCGACGTGAGGTGAGCGCGCTGCCCGGGGTCATCGAAGTCGGCGTCGGCTCCCCAATGCCGCTGCGGAGCTCGGACGTTCGGTTCGAGGTCAAAGCCGAGGGCAAATCACTCGCCGTGGGTGAAGCGATGCCGCGCGCCGAACTTCGAACCGTCGACCCCAGTTTCTTCCGCGCGGCGGGGATTCCGCTGGCCGGAGGACGCGTGTTCGCCTCGACTGATGGACCGGCCTCCGGCAAGGTCGTGATCATCAACCAGACGCTGGCAGACAAGCTGTTCCCCGGCGAGGATCCCGTCGGCAAGCGGATCGCATGGACAGGAGAGCTGCTCAAATTCACGCCTATCACCGACGAGTGGCGCACGATCGTCGGCGTCGCCGCCAACACGCAAGATGGAGGGCTGGATGCCAAGCCCGGGCTGGTGGTGTTCATGCCCTTCGCGCAGTTCTTGGCGATGGGCGGAGGGCTGGTGATCCGCGCCGACAGCAACGTCGCCGCCCTTGCGACCGCGGCGACGCGCATCGTCCGGCGCATCGCGCCGACGGCTCCCATCGAGAACGTGATGACCATCGCGCAGTTCAAGGATCGGAGCGTCTCGCCCCGGCGTCTGAATGCCGCGCTCATTTCGTCGTTCGGAATCCTGGCGGTGATCATCGCCGCGGTGGGGATCGCGGGTGTCCTGGCGTTCTCGGTGAGCGCGCGCACCAACGAGATCGGCATCCGCATGAGCCTCGGAGCCGACAGCGGTCGCGTGCAGCGGATGATCTTGAGGGAAGGGGGCGTGTTGCTGGCGATCGGCCTCGTGTTGGGCGTTGCCGGCGCCTTCTTCGCCGCCCGCGTCATCCAGGGGTTGCTCTTCGGCGTCGCGCCCCACGACCCGGTCACCTTCATCGGTGTGGCGGTTGTGATGGCGGCGATCGGGATCGTCGCGTGCTGGATTCCGGCTCGGCGCGCCGCACGGATCGATCCGGCGGTCACCATGCGCTCCTAAGAGGACGCGCACGGGCGAACTACCCCGATTTCTTGATCTTCGCCCAGGTGTCGCGAAGGGTCACGGTCCGATTGAAGACGAGCGCGCCCGGTTTCGAGTCGATCGGGTCGGAGATGAAGTACGCGGTGCGCTCGAACTGATACCGCGAGCCGACCGGATCGTTCGCCACGCTCGGCTCGATCTTCGCCCCCTTTACGACGGTGAGCGACTCGGGGTTCACGAGCTTCAGAATGTCGTCTTCGTCCCCGCCGGGGTCCGGCACGGTGAACAGCTTCTCGTAGAGGCGGAGCGTGACGTCGAGCGCGTGCGGCGCCGACACCCAGTGAATGGTGCCCTGGACTTTGCGCCCGTCGGGCGCGTCGCCCCCGCGCGTCGCGGGGTCGTACGTGCAGCGCAACTCCACAATCTCACCAGCCGCGTTCTTCACGACTTCCTGACAGGTAATGAAGTACCCGTAACGGAGCCGCACTTCCCGGCCCGGCGCCAGGCGGAAGAACTTCTTCGGCGGGTCCTCCATGAAATCGTCGCGCTCGATGTACAGCTCGCGCGAGAACGGCACGAGACGCGACCCGGTCTTCGGCACGTCGTGCGGATAGTAGGACGCCTCGAGCTGGTCGACCTCTCCTTCAGGGGAATTCGTAATCACAACCTTGAGTGGGCGCACGACGCACATGACTCGCGGCACGCGCATGTTGAGGTCGTTCCGGATCGCGTGCTCCAGCGTCGCGAGCTCGGTGCGCTGTGGTTTGCGTGAGACGCCGGCCGTGGTGACGAAGTCGCGCAGACCATCGGGAGTGACGCCGCGCCGACGCAGGCCCGAGACGGTCGGCATTCGCGGATCATCCCATCCGTTCACAACGCCGGCGTTCACGAGTTTGAGCAGCGTGCGCTTGCTCATCACCGTGTACTCGAGATCGAGCCTCGAGAACTCGGTCTGCTCCGGCGGCCGCTCGAAGCCGCATTCGCGCACGAGCCACTTGTAGATGTCGTTGTTGTCCTTGAACTCGAGCGAGCAGAGCGAGTGCGTGATCCCCTCGATGGCGTCCGACAGCGGATGCGCGAAATCGTACAGCGGATAGAGGCACCATGCGTCGCCCTGCCGGTAGTGATGCTCGTGACGGATGCGCAGCAGCACGGGATCGCGCATCACCATGTTGGGATGCGTCATGTCGATCTTCGCCCGGAGCACGTGCGCACCGTCCGGCAACTCGCCGGCGCGCATCCGGCGCAGCAGGTCGAGGTTCTCGTCCGCCGAGCGGTATCGGTACGGGCTATTGGTCCCGGGGACCGTGACGGTGCCACGCGTCTGGCGGATCTGTTCGCCCGTCTGCGAGTCGACGTACGCGGACCCCTTCTTCACGAGCAGCTCGGCGAACTCATACAGCTTGCCGAAGTAGTCGCTCGCGTACAGCTCCGCGTCCCCCCCCCACTCGAAGCCGAGCCAGCGGATGTCGCTCTTGATCGCCTCTACATACTTGATGTCTTCGGTGGACGGATTGGTGTCGTCGAACCTCAGATTGCAGCGGCCGGAAAACTCGCGCGCGATCCCGAAGTTGAGGCAGATGGCCTTGACGTGACCGATGTGCGGATAGCCGTTGGGCTCGGGCGGAAACCGCGTGGCGATCGGACGACCGAAGCGCCCGGTCGCGACATCATCGGCGACCATCTCGCGGATGAAATCCTGAGGCGCGACGGGCGCGGACGCGGCGTCGGGGGGGGGCGACTTTGGCGGAGCGTGTGACACGGGCGATTCAGTCGAGATTCAGAGTGCAATGGCAACCGACGAAAGATACCGACCAGGCCTCTTTCCACACTTTGGCCCATGGTTCACTGGTTCATGCCCAACAACCAGCGTTGACAAACGCGCGGCTCACGAGCAGTTGTGGGTGAGGGCACGCCAAAGCAGTTTGATGGAGCAATGAACGCTGAACGCCGCAGCTCAACTCCGGCGCGTCAGGCCGCGGACCCGGCCTTGCTGGCGACTGAGAACCCTTATGCACCGGCAAGCGCCGCGTTCCCCAGTGGCGGAGATTTCGTCTCGTACTTACTTGCTGCTCATCTCGCGTACCACCTGGGCCAGCTCGTAGCGTGGCGCGCGGCGGCTGGCCTCGGAAGACCGGGCGCCCCGGACACACTCGCCGCCTGATTGCGTTCAAACGGCCGCCCGATTCGCGTGTCTTCTCGACTGCGAGTAAGCTCTTCAGAGCGTCGTGCAGTTCGTTCTCGCCTCCTCTCGGAGCTCGCCATGCCTCGCGCTTCCTTTCGTTTGCTCACGGGTGTGCTATTCCTTGCCCTTCAACCGGCGGCCTGCGGCGGCGGCGAGAATGCGGAAGTGACGAGCGGCGACACGGCGGCCGGTGCGGACAGCGCCGCGGTTGTGACCCCGGCCCCGGCCACCGAGTTGTCAGCGGAAGCTTCGATGACCGTAGAGGATATCGATCGGTGGCAGCGTGGAATGGCGGCCGAGCTCACGGCCGTTCGTGAGGCCGGAGCCAAGTTCAAGGCCGCCAGATCCTCGACCGACTCGCTGAGCGCCATGATGGCGGCGAACGAGACCTCGACGCGCGCCGCAGGCGCTCGGGCCGCGGGTGTAGAGGAGAACCGATACGGGCTCATCGGATCCACCCTGTCGTCCATCGTCCGTTACATGACCCCGCTCGAGGCAGAGCTGGACGTTCGACAGATGCCTGCCGACATGCTCGCGTCCATGAAACGGGACCGGGAACAGACGGTCGCGCGCCTAAGCACGGCTTTCCCGCCGGCGGTGATCGAGGCGTTGCGCCCTCGGGCGGCCGAGCTCAGGAAACAGCAGCTGGCGCTGACCGGCGAGCGACTGAAAGCCGCCGGGATGGGGCGATAGACGGACCTCCCACGGTCGTCTGGCCCATCTTATTCCGATCGCAGGACCGCCGCGGGCGCCAGCCGCAAGGCTCTCAGAACAGGCGCCACGACGGCAACGATGGCCACCACGAGCAGCACCGCCGCGGTCTGGGCAAGGACGGCTGGATCGCGCGGCGATGTCTGGTACAACACGTCGCCCATCCAGCGGCTGGCCACGAGCGATACGCCGGAGCCGACGATCAAGCCGGCGACCACCGCGCCAAGCCCCGCGCCCGCGACGACACGAATGACGTCCCACGTGCGCGCGCCCAGGGCCATGCGCACGCCGATCTCGCGGTTGCGGAGCGTCGTCGTGAATGAGACGACGCCGTACAACCCGACGGCGGCGATGATCAACGCGATCGCCGAGAATCCGGCGAAGAGCGTCGCGCCCAGCCGCCACGGCCGAAACTCGTAATCGACAAGGTCGCGCGCTCGCGACACCCTGACGGCCGGAAGATCGGGCTCGATACTCTGAACCGTGGAGCGCAGCGGCGCGAGCATCGGGCCAACGGGACCACGCGTGCGAACGAGCAGGGCGCCCGGCCGCGCGTTCGGTGTCTGCGCGAGCGGCGTATAGATCGCCATCTTGTTGCGATCGAGCGCCCGCAACTTCCACACGCCGCCCAGGACGCCGACCACGCGATGGCATTCGCCCGTCTCGTCCATGAACAGACAATTCCCCAACCCGCCGCCCTTCGGCCACAGGCGCGCGGCAAGGGTCGTGGTGATGATCGCCACCTTGGGTGCGCCGGCTTTGTCGTCTTCGGTAAAGTCGCGGCCCACCAACGACGCGGCGCCTACACTCGCAAAGAACCCGGTCCCGACCGCGGCCGAGTACGCGACCTCGCCCTTCCCTTCCCACAGTTCGCGTTGAGTCTGCTCCTCGGTAAACGGTCCCGCGCCCATCCCCGACTGGAAGGGAGCCGCAACCGAGAGCGCGGCTCGCTCGACCCCCGGATGCGCGCGTACGCGCTCGAGGGCGCGGTCATACCCGGACTGCTGCTCCGCCGGCGTCCGTGAACCGCGCGGAATGTTGAAGCTCACCTGAACCGTGCGATCCATCTCGACGCCAAGATCCAACGACAACACGCGATTCAGGCTCTTGGCAAACAGGCCGGCGCTGAAGAGGAGCGCCACGCAGAGACCGGACTGAAGCGCGAGCAGCGAGCTTCTGGTCCACGCGCCGCCGCGTCGGTCATCGATGGCATTGGTCGTGAGGGCGCGCACCATTGCGGCGGGTCGCACCTGCGTCAGCGAGACAATCGACACCAGCGCAATCGCGACGAAACCACTCGCCGACATCAGGGCCAGGGAGCGCGCGTCCAGGAAGCCCCGTGGGATCGGAATCTCCGTCGCTAGAAACGCCGGAATCGCGGCGCGCACAGCATACTCGACCAGGAGCGCCGCGAGGAGTCCGGGAATGGCGACGGCGCAAACGTCGGCAATCAACTGGCGGCGCAACTGCCAGCTGCTCGCGCCGAGCGAGAGGCGCACGGCGTACTCCCGACCGCGCGCGACGTTCCGGGCGAGAACGAGGTTCGCGACGTTGGCGCACGCGATGAGCAACACGAACGCAGTAACGCCTGCCAGCCAGAGTGAAACACGCACTTCGCGCGATTTCTCCGCGTTCCGGCTCGAGATGATCGAGGCGGTCACGATCCCCGACGGAGCTCCGCGTCCCCTCTCCTGAGCTGCAAGCCGCAGCACGGCGCTCGCTCGCTCCTGCGTGGCCGTTGTCGTGGAAGTCGGCACCCGCGCGACGACATCCAGCCAGTATGATCCGCGATTCGTCCGCCACTCTCGGACCAGGTAGCCTGCCGCGAGATCGTTCATGGGGAGCCAGACGTCCACCGGCCTGTCCTGCAAGCTCGTGAATCCGTTGGGCGCGATCCCAGAAACGACGTATGAGCTCGTGCCGATGATCAGCGGCGCGCCGATGACTCTAGGATCGCGTCCAAGCTGGCGCTCCCAGAATCCGTGCGACAGCACGACGTGGTTTTCGACGAGCGTGTCCGTCGGCTGCGTCCCGAAGAGGGATCCCGCGTGCGGACGAACGCCGAGCACCCTGAAGAACGCCGGCGTGACGATCATCGCCCGTGCCTCGTAGGCGTCAACTCCGCGGCCGATCGACACCGTTGCGTCGGTGTATCCAGCTACAGCTTCAAAGGCGCGGGTCGCAGCGACATCCTGGAATGCCGGGTAGTTCGATCGCCACCATGTCTTGATCTCTGGCCCCGGGCCGCTCGTGAATTGCACGCGCACAACCCCGTCGGGGTCGGCCACGTGGGCCGGCGGCCGAAAGAGGAGCGAGTCGATCAGCCCGAACATCGCCGTGTTCACCCCAACCCCGATGGCCAGAGTGAGGATCGCGACCGCGGCAAACCCGGGCGCATTCCGTAGGCGGCGGGCCGCGTGAACGAGTTCCCGGCGCCAATTCGAATCGAGAAACATTGCGATCACCTCCCTGGCAGGAGCGCGCGGAATTCGTCGCCGCTGAGCTTCGAGGGATCTTCCGCGTCACCCGACCGGCGTTGGACTCCCTGAACCACTCGGTCGACCGTCACGAGCGGCGCATCCGCGTCCGCCTGGATCGTGAAATCCCACTTGCCGCGCTCCGGGCCCTTGAGCGTCAAACGGTACGTGGCGGTGTAGACGGCGAGCCGGTTTCCAACGTTCTCGGCCGACGAGCTGCGCGCGTCGGCTCGGTGCTCGGCGGCGGCTTCGCCGCCGGTGACCAGTTGTCCTTCGCGCACCGCAACGACCGCGACGCCTGATTCCGTTCCGCCCTGCTTGATCGGCTGGAAGAGGTGTGCTTCCGCCACCGCCCCGGGATCGATCCGGCCGGCGATCGCGGCAAGAAAACGTTCGCGCGTTTCGTCGCGCTCCTTCATCGCGCCGCCGCTTTCATGGGCTGCGCCGGCGCGTTCTTCCGGGCATCGAGCTCGCGCTCGACGTACAATCGAAGAATGTGCAGGAAGTCCTGGGCGTTGGTGACGACACCGAACGCCTGGTGCGTTCCGCGATCCTTGAGCTTGCTGACCACGAACTCGGAGGAGTCCACGCAGATCGTGGCAAGCTCGCGCATCGTTCCGTCTTTCTCGGTCACGAAGGCGGGCAACATGTTGCCGGTCGCGATCGCGTGCAGCGCGGTCGCGATGAGCACGGCCATCGTCGCCTTGATCGTGTGCACGCGCATGGCGTCTTGCGCCTGCTCCATGTCGGTGATGACGTCGGGCAGCGGACCGTCATCGCGAATCGAGCCGGTGAGCACGAACGGCACGTTGCTGACGACGCACGAGTGCATGATACCGTCCTTTATGAGCCCGGCTCGAACAGCCGCGGCAATGGAGCCGTGCTGTCGCACCCTGTTGATGGCGCGCATGTGCAGGCCATGTCCGCCCTGCGCGATCTCGCCCGTTCGCGTCATGCCCAGCGTCGTGCCGTAGATGGAGGCCTCGATGTCGTGCACGGCGACCGCATTCCCCGCGAGGAGCGCGCCCGCGAAGCCGTTCGTGATGAACCAGCTCATGTCGTTGCGCGCGCGCGAGTGGACCAGAGCGGGGCCCGTGACCCAGATCGGGTAGCCGCCGCGCTCGCGTTCGGACACGAGGAGCGAGGCCATCTGCGCGTAGTCGATGGGTCTTTCGCGCGAGACCTCGCTGCTCATGAAGTTGAATCCGCCTCCTTCCGCGTCGCCGAAGAAGGGCGTAGAGTGGACGAAGATTCCCTCGGTGCCGTCCTCCGCGGTTCCGATCGCGACAAGCTGTCCCTGCTTGATGCGGCGGCCTTCGCGCGCCCAGAGCTCGCCCTTCTCGTCGAGAAGCAACCCGGCGTCCATGCGCGGCTCGCGCGGCGTCTTCCACTGCCCTTTCACTTTCACGTACGTAGGCAGGTTGGTGCTCGAGAAGAAGTTGTCCGGCAACACGCCGTCCGAAGGCGCGGCGGCAAACTTCGCGTCCGGGGCGCCTTTCAATTCGGGTTTCGTGAAGTCAGGAGGCGAGATCAGCACGGTCTAAAAGTAACGTTGCTGAATGCTTATGGCCCCTCAGACCGAACGAACTGCTGGCCGCGGATGACGCGGAATTGTGCGGAAGCGACGCTGATACTGCAGGACCTTTGGTTTGTTCTACTGGCGCGAGAGACCCGCGCGCCACGCAACCAAAACTACCTGCTCTTCCGCGTCGTTTCCGCATTATCCGCGAAAATCCGCGGCCAGTAGTTTGTCGGTCTGGGGCATGATGGATTAGAGCAACGAAACCGGATCCCGGTCCACGACGACTCGCAACTGTGCACTGGACGGAACCGGCAGCCGCTCAGCCAAATATCGGGCGACGCGCGTGAGCTGCGCCGAGTTGCCCGACTTCACCATGAAATGCCACCGCCAGCGATTCTTGATGCGCTCGATCGGACATTTCGACGGACCGACGATCGTGATGTCGCTCTCGGGCTTCTTCGCGAGCATCGCCCGAAGCCGGTCGGCGGAAGCGATCGCGAGCTGCATGGTCTCTTCTTCGCGTGTGCCGCTGAACACGATGTTCGCGAGACGGACCGCCGGCGGGTATGGCGGATCCTGTCTGGCCGGACGCTCCTGCTTCACGAAGCGTTCGTAGTCGTGCTCGACCGCGCAGACCACCGCGTGGTGGTTGGGCACTCGCGTCTGAATGAACACGTCGCCCCCTTTTGGCCCGCGGCCCGCACGTCCCGCGACTTGACTCAACAGCTGGAAGCAGCGCTCCGACGCGCGAAAGTCGGGCAGGTTGATCCCGACGTCCGCGTCCACGACGCCCACCAGCGTGACATTCGGGAAATCGAGCCCTTTCGCGATCATCTGCGTGCCGAGCAATACGTCCACTTCACGGTTGGCGACGCGGTCGAGAATCTCGGTGTGCGCCCACTTTCCCGACGTCGTGTCCACGTCCATCCGGGCGATTCGCACGCTCGGCAATCGCTCGGAGAGGATGCGCTCGACTTGTTGCGTGCCGAGCCCGCGCTGCTTGAGCACCACTCCGCCGCACTGCTTGCATCGCACGCGCGGCTCCTCAGTGTGCTGGCAGTAGTGGCAGATGAGTCGCTCGGGCGCGCGATGGTACGTGAGGCTGATGCTGCAGTTGGGACAGACTTCCACGTCGCCGCACTGCGCGCATTGGACGAACGCCGAGTATCCTCGACGATTGAGGAGCAGAATCGATTGCTCGCCCCGCTTGACCCGTTCGCGCAGGCTGTCTTCCAGTTGTTCGCTCAGGACGAGACGCGCGAGCGCTTCGGATGTGGTTGCCCGTGGCGGCACCGGAGCCCCCTTGGGGATCCGCATGTCCACGATGCGAACGTTGGGCAGCCGGCCGCCGCCGACGCGCTCCGGCAGTGACAGCAGCCGGAATTTTCCCGACTTGGCGTTGGCCCAGCTCTCCAGACTCGGCGTCGCGCTCCCGAGCACGACCAGGGCGTTTTGCTCTCGCGCTCGAACGATCGCGGTTTCTCGAGCATGATATCGGGGTAACTCGCCCTGTTTGTAACTGGTCTCGTGCTCCTCGTCCACGACGATCGCGCCCAGATCCCGGATGGGCGCGAACACCGCGGAGCGGGCGCCGACCGCGATGAGCTTCTCGCCGCGCCGCAGCGCTAGCCACGCGTCGTATCGCTCGCCGTCGCTCAACGCGCTGTGCAGCACGGCGACCTTGTCTCCGAACACCGCGCGGAAGCGGCTCACGGTCTGGGGAGTCAGCGCGATCTCCGGGACGAGCACGATGGCGCCCTTCCCCCGTTCATTGACCACGACGCGAAGCAGATCCAGGTACACGAGCGTCTTCCCGCTACCGGTGACGCCGTGCAGCAGAAACACCTCGCCGGGCTTGCTTTCTTTCAGCGCTTCGACCGCGGCGCGCTGCTCGTTCGTGGGAGAGTGTTTCGGGTCGGCCGCGGTGGCGCGCGTCGCGAACGGATCCCGCGACACCACCTCGTCGCGGATCTCGACCAGACCTCGGTCGGCGAGCGCTTTGAGGACCGACGGGGAGAACGACATGCGCTCGAGGAGCAGCTCGACAGGCGCGCTGCCGCCGAGCGATTCGATCAGCTCGTAGAGCTCGCGCTGCTTTTTGGCGCGCGAAAAGGCTTGTTCGCGCTCCATGAGCGTCGGCAGCTCCTTCCTGGTTGCCGCAAGCCGGTGCGTCTTGGGCGTCGGTACGGGCGTGCCCGGCCCGGTGAGTGCGGCGGGGAGCGCGGTTCGCAACACCATCCCCAACGGTGCGACGTAGTACTCCGCAACCCACGTGCAGACCGCGAGCAACGATGCGTCGAGGACCGGCCGTTCGTCCGGTGCCTCGAGAATTCCCTTGGCTTTGACGCCTTCGCGCAACGCGCCGTCGCCGACGACGAACCCCATCTCGCGCCGCCCGCGCACCGGAACGACCACGCGGCTCCCCACCGACACGCGATCCGCGAGATCGGGAGGGACGTCGTAGGTGTACGAACTGTACAGAGGTAGCGGGAGCGCGACGGAAACGAGCAAGGGGTTAGGTGCTAGGTGCTAGGTGCTAGGGGCTAGGGGCTAGGGGCTAGGTGCTGGGTAGCACTTAGCACCTAGCCCCTAGCACCTAGAACCTAGGCTTCACTCCCAAACCAGGCTCTCCCGGAAGTCGAATGAACCCGTCCTCGATCGACGCCCCGATAAACGGGTCATCTTTCAGAAGCGCGGCGCCGTCGAGGTCGGCGTAGTCCGCCAACGGCGCGAGATGGGCCGCGGCGGTGATGCCAAGACTCGACTCGATCATGCAGCCGAGCATGACCCGCATCTCGCGTCGCCTCGCCTCCAGCGCCATGCGATGCGCCTCGGCAAGCCCGCCGCACTTCGAGAGCTTGATGTTGATCCCGTGCACCGCGCCGTCGAGCCGCGGAAGATCGCTGGCCGTGAGGCAGGATTCGTCCGCGATGACCGGGATCGGTGACTCCTTCCGAAGCGTCCGAAACCCTTCGAGGTCGTCGGGGGCGAGCGGTTGCTCGACGAGCTCGAAGCGGTGGTCCGCGAGAAAGCGCGTCATGGTGGCGGCGCGCTCGACGTCCCACGCGGCGTTCGCATCCGCCCGAAGAATCTTATCGGGCGCTCCGCGTCGCACGGTGCGGACGATCCATTCGTCGCGATCGCTGCCCAACTTCACCTTCAGGATCGGGAAGCGCAGCGCCTCTTCCACGCGCCGCAGCACCTCGCGCTCGTCGGTCGAGATCGCGATCGTGTAGCTCGAGGGTGGTGCCAGCATCGGATCGAGTCCGTACAGCTTCCACACCGGCTCGCCCTTCTTCTTGCCGAGGAGGTCGTGGGCGGCGGCGCTTACGGCCGCGCGCGCCGAGGCGTCACCCGGCACTTCGGCGCGAAGCCACTCCTCGAGGACGTCGATGTCCCTCAGCGATTCCACGGTTCGAGTGCGGTCGACGACGCGCTCGAGTCGCGGAAGGGCCGCCAGCACGGTGTCAGCGCTCTCGCGGTAGAACGCGTTGGGCGCCGCCTCGCCCCACCCCTCGAGACCCACGTGGTCCACCAACCGGACTCGAACACGGTCGTAGGCCGTTGTGCTGCTCCGGGCGATGGCGAATGCGACTTTGGGACGGATCGTGTAGCGATCGTGCAGCAGCTTCATTTCGCGCCGCGCGCAACCTGCCGGGCGGCCGATGCCGCTCTGAGCGCACCGGTATCGTCGTTCTCGAGAGCGAGTAGGCCGATCAGCGCGTCGGCAAGGTCATTGGCCCGCGCGTAGCGATCCGCCGGAGGCTTGTTGAGGCAGCGCAGAACAATCTCCGCCATCGGCAGCGGGATCTCGGAGTTGACCTGCTGCGGCGGGACCACCGCTTCATGCACTTGCTTGTAGCCGACGGCGAACGCATCCGGGCCGTCGAACGGGGGGAAGCCGACGAGCGCTTCGTACATCACGATGCCCAGCGAGTAGATGTCGCTGCGGCCGTCCACGAGCTTTCCCATCGCCTGCTCCGGGGACATGTAGTGCGGAGTCCCCATGGCGCGTCCGGAGGCCGTCAGCCGGTTCTGGGAGCGCAGCTCGGCGATCCCGAAGTCCGTCACGAGCGCGTGACCGTCGTCGTCGAAGAGCACGTTGTCGGGTTTCACGTCCCGATGGACGATGCCCCGGCGGTGGGCGTAATCGAGCGCCGTCGCGGCCTGGGTCGCGATGGACGCCACCTCGACGGCCGATCGTGCGCCTTCTCCGATGCGGTCGGCCAGCGAACCGCCCGGCATGAAGGGCATGACCGTGAACATCACCCCCTCGATCTCACCCGCGTCGATGATGGGCACGATGTGGGGGTGCACGAGCTGCGACGCGGCGCTCGCTTCACGCCGGAAGCGCTCGAGCATCTCGGCGTCCTTGGCGAGATGCCCATGCAGCACCTTGAGCACGACGGACTTTTGGAGATGGGCGTGCTCCGCGAGGTAGACGCTCGCCATGCCGCCGCCACCGAGCCGGCGCAGCACGCGGTAGCGGCTGCCCGTCGCGTGGCGTAGCTGCGAGATCTCCTCGTCAGGCTTCTCCATGGACGGACCGGAGACTTCCGGAAGCTTGCTGCTGCATCGCGAGCACGTGGCCGCCGTGCTGCGATTCCACGTGCCGCAGTCCGGACAGAACACGTCAGGCTCCGAACTGCAGTCGAACGAAATCGTGCGCGGGCCAGGGGCCTGTGAGCTGCATCTTCACCAACGGATGCCGCTCGCTCTCGCTCTCCACCGCGTCCTTGAACTCTTCCCACAAGTCCCGCTCGACCAGATACGAAGCGCTCAGCACGATGCCCGTGACTTCTTCGTTCCGCAGTGGCACGCTCGCGACTGCGTGCCGGCGAAGAGACCGGGTCACCTCCGCGGCAATGGCCGCGAGATCGGACCCGGCTTCCTTATCGCTGGGGCGTCCACTCGCACGCGTGATGTGCACGCGCGCGGCGAGACGGTCCTCGACCCACGCCAGAGCGTCCGAGAGCGCCACGTAGTGCAACTCCATCCAACGCTGAAGCACCTCCGCGGAACGAAACACCGTCCCGACCGGCGCGGGGAGCACGGCGTCCTGTCTGAAGAGCGCTCCGACGACTTCGATGTGGCGCTCGATGTCGGACACGTCCACGTCGTGAACTTTGAAATCGCCCTCCTCCGCGACCGAGGCGAGCTCGCGGAGTGGAAAAAGGCTGCATCCGGCCGGCACCGTGGTGGCGGGACCATGGCCATCATGCATGACGACACCGTATACGCGCAGTGACATCAGATCAGTTTTCGCATACGAAGAATGATGAGCAGCCCCGCCGAAAGCGCGAGTTGCAGCGCGAGCATGTACCAGAAGGCATGTGGCTCTTGCGCAAGGGGAATGTGCGCGAAGTTCATTCCCCACATCCCGCTCACCACGACGAATGGAATGCTGATCGTCGCGACCACCGACAGCCCTTTGGTGATCATGCCGAGGCGGTTGGAGACCTGGGTCAGATAGCTGTCCAGCGTGCTGCCCAGCAGGTCGCGATAGGTCTCGAGAGACTCGTTGATCCGGAGGTTGTGATCGTAGATGTCGCGAAAGTACACTTGCATGTCCGGGGCTAGCAGCGCCGTGGGCCGGTTAGAGAGGACGTTGAAGACCTCGCGCTGTGGACTCAGGTGCCGGCGCAGGCTGAGCACCAGCCGTTTCACCTGAAAGATGTCTTGCAGCGCCGACTGATCGAACTGCTGGAACACGCGCGACTCCACTCCGTCGATGAATTCGTCGATCTGATCGAGCAGCGGAAAGTAGGCGTCGATCGCGCTGTCCATGATGGCGTGCATCACGCGCTCCGCCCCGCGCTGCAGCACTTCGGGATGACGTACGACGCGCTCCGCGACCGCCTCGAACGCGGGAGATTCGCCGCCGTGGACGGTCACGAGATAGTTCGGGCCCAGGAAGAACGAGATGTTGAACGTCTCCAGATCGTATGGATCGTTCGTTTCGGCGGCGAAGCGGACACCGCGCACAATTGCGAAGAGAAAGCCGGGATACTCGTCGACTTTGACGCGGCTCACGGGATTGAGCGCGTCCTCGACGGCCAGCGGGTGGAAGGTGAACACGTTGTCGAGCATGGCGATGCATTGCCGGCTGCCGACCCGCATGTCGACCCAGAGCTCACCTTTGCCACCGCGAACGACGTCGGCGATCTCCGAGACGGTCAACTCTCGCCGGAGCTTGCCATCGGCGTCCACATGATAGACAGCCGGTCTTGAAGTGTCCGCCGCCGGCTTGGCGGGCTCAGTCATGCCACGAAGGTAGCCATTTCCGCGAGCGCCCGCATATGCGCGACGCACGCCTCTCCCAGGCGCTCCGGGGCGTAGCCACCTTCCAGCGCGCTGACGACACGCCCTCCGCACCAACTCTTCGCGCGGTCCACCATCTCCGACGTGAGCTGCCTGACGTGCGCGATCTCGAGCGTGAATCCGCCGAGGGGGTCGCCGCGGAGCGAGTCGAAGCCCGCCGAGATCAGCACGAGGTCCGGAGTGTACCCGTGCGTCGCGTCGTCGACCGCGTGAAGGAAGGCGTCCACATACGCCTCCGGCGGCAGCGCCGCCCGCATCGGCACGTTCCAGACGTTGTCGTGGGGACCTCGATCCGCGGCGGCGCCGGTGCCGGGATACCAGGGCCATTGGTGCATCGAGACGAAATGGACGTCGGCTTCCTGCTCGACCAGAGCCTGCGTCCCATTCCCATGGTGGACGTCCCAGTCCACGATGAGGATCCGCTCCAGACCGTGCCGCGAGCGCGCGTAGTGGGCCGCGATCGCCACATTTCCGAATAGGCAGAAGCCCATCGAGCGGTCGCGCAATGCGTGGTGTCCGGGAGGGCGCACGCCGCAGAAGGAACGCTCAGCTCGCCCATCGATCGCCATGTCGACGGCGTCCAGAACGCAGCCGGCGCCGGCGGTCGCCGCGTCCCACGAGCCTTCGCTCGCGACGGTGTCGGCGTCGAGCTGTCCGCCGCCGGCTTGCGCGAGCTCGCGGACGGCTCGGATGTACGTCAGGTCGTGGGCGAGCGCGAGCTCCTCGTCCGTCGCATGTCGTCCCTCGGCGTGATGCAGGGCTTTGAGAAGCTCGGGATCCTCACGCAGCGCTCTGGGGATCGCGCGAATGCGGCCGACGTGCTCGGGATGGCCCCATCCGGTGTCGTGTCGGCCGCAGTCGGAATGGGAGATGAAGGCTGTGCTTGTCAGCGAACGGGGCGCCGGCGCCTGTACGCCAATAGCAGAATTGACCCGTCCACCACTCCCGACTCGGCGAGGGACAACCGCTCGTTCAGCATCTCCCAGCCGCGGATCTTCAGGACGAGCTCGTCGAGGAGATCGTACTCGAGAGCGAACTCCGCGACGACGCGCTTCTTGACGTCGACGAGTGGCGTGCCGGGACTCGCTACGACGCGAATCGCGTCCCACATCTCCGCCACCTGGATGCGCAGCATGAGCGAAGTCTGACCCGGCTGCGCCATGACGATCGGTGCGCGCTTGGACCGAAGCTGGCCGACGAGGGCTGTGCTCACCCGGATTCCATGCTCGGCAGCGTCGCGAAAAACCGCGCGATCTGCATGTCGAACAGGTACGACGACCCGGTCACGAGCGTCGCCCCATCCTTCGGCGTCGCGGCAATCACGATCTCTTCACCGCCCTGCCCGCGAAACGTCGCGTACCCGGGACCTTCTTTCTCGAGAAAGGCCGCGTACAGCGGATTGCGGTTCATGAAGAAATCCCGTGCGCGTTCAAGGACTTCCTGTGGTGACAGTGTGGTCCGGGCTTCCTGCAGGGTGCTTTGTGACGGCGGCATCAGAGCGATGTGGCGAAGTCCGACTTGAAGACGAGCGGCAGCTCGGCGGTAAATGTAGAGCCCTTGCCTTGCTGTGACGACAGTGCCAAGTCGCCGCCAAGCACCTGCGCCAACCGCCGCGCGATCGCGAGGCCAATTCCGGAGCCGCCATAGCGACGCGTGGCGGACCCGTCCTCCTGCCGAAACTCGTCGAAGACGAACCGCTGCGCGTCGGCTGAGATGCCCACTCCTGTATCCGCAATTCGATAGACCAGACGACCGCCGCGTAACTCGATGGAGACTCGGACCTCGCCTTTTTCGGTGAACTTGAACGCGTTGTTCAGCAATGCAGCGATGAGACGCGCGACCTTGCGTTTGTCGCTCGACATCTTTGGCAGTATCTGGGCATCCTCCACGACCAGCGTCACGGAATCGCGTCGCCCATGGGTCGCCGCGAGGGCCTGACGCAATGGCTCGCGGGGATCGAACTCGGTGAGCTGAACCGCCAGCGAGCCACGTTTGAGCGACGTGAGCTCGATCAGGTCGCCGATGAGGTCCAGCAGTTTTTCGCTCGATCCCTTCACCTGGGTGAGGGTGTGCTGTTGCTCCGCCGTCACCGGTCCGGCAAGCCCCTCTTCCATGAGCGAGAGGTACCCCATCACGGCTGTGAGCGGCGTGCGGAGCTCGTGCGAGACGTTGGCGAGGAATTCATCCTGCAGCCGGCGGGCTTCGAGCAGTGCCACGTACTGTTTTTCCAACTCGACGTTGGTGCTCTGGAGCGCGCTGTTGGTGCTGCTCAAGTCGTCGATGAGGCGCGCTTTCTCTGCCGTCGCCGCCATCTGATCCGCAACGACCTGGAGCAACCCTCGCGCTTCCGCCGTGATCGCTGCCGACGCCGCGAAGTAGAAGGTGACCGCGCCGAGAACGCCGGCTGGGGTTTGGAGCGGCAGCGCCACGAGCGAGCGAAAGCCGAGCTCGCTCGCGACTTCTTGCCAGTCCGCGAGGGTGTCGGCGGCGAAGACGTCCGGGATCTCGAACACGCGACGCTCGCTCGCCGCCTGGCCACTCGGCCCGTGGCCGAGCCTCACGCGCATCTGCCCGAGGAAGGCCGCATAGCGCTCAGGCCAGTTGTACACGGCCTGGAGACGCATGAGCTCGGAGGTGCCGTCGATGAGATAGATGCAGGCGAACGTGGCGCCGACGAGGGGACTGACGCGGTCCAGCGCGAACTGGTAGACGTCTCCGGGGCGCTGCGCCGTGAGGAAGGCTTGTGTGATCTCCCGGACGGCGATGAGCTCGCGAAGCCGGGCGTCGGCGCTGTCGGATGCGGATGTCCGGGCGCGATCGGTGGGGCGATCGTTTCCCTTGGCAGCCGAGGCGAGCGGTGACGGGCTCACGGACTGAGAACCTAAGAGCTCTGCACCTATAGAGCTAGAGATTTCTTTGCTATTTTTTTGGCGCCAGCGCCCGGATCTCCACCGAGCCGACGTGCCTCCTCGAGATAGCAAAATCGAGGGACCGCGGCGCTGATGAGGCTCAGCCCAACAGGTGCTCGATCTCGCGCACGAGCGGCGCGAAGGAGAGCTGTCGACCCGTGACGCGTTTCGCGAGCTCGTGCGCCAGATCTTTCTGCCCTTCCGACAAGAGCGACTCCACGAGCCACGGGCCGGCCCGCGGATTCCGCCACCAGTCCTGGTCGTATCGCTCCGTCAGCGTCTCGGCGAGCAGCGCTTGCATCTGCCACGCGCGGAGGTACCGGGCGGAATAGTAGCCAGGATCAACGTCGATGAATCCCTCCGACGGCGAATACTGGAACGTCGTCGCCTTGGTCAGTAGCTCGACGTACAGATCGGGGAGCGACTCCCAGCGCACGTCGCCGCCGTACAGATGCGTCTCGTAAATGAACTTCGCGCAATAGCGACGCATGAAGTGCAACTCCTCGAATCCAGCCGAGCGAGTAAAGGCCGGAAGGTGCGTCTCTCCGAGATCGGTATAGCGCTTGAGCCATCCGGCGTCCTGCATCAAGCCATCGAACAGCATGGCGTATGACTCGGTGACCGAGTTATCGCCCGCCCATTTGTATTCGAACGGATAGTCGGGTTGGATATAGGCGAAGTGGAGCGCGTGGCCGAGCTCGTGCAGAAAAGTGCTCCAATCCGCTTGGCCGCCGTGCGGCCGCAGCACCAGATAGACCTCGTCCGGCACGCGGACGGGCGCGCAGAACGCGCGGGCGCGCTTCCCTTCGCGCTCTCCGGTGTCGAGCCGGATGCGTCCCCCCGCCAAAGGATCGACGCCCATGTCGCGAACTTGCCCCTGGACGCGCGATTCCATCTCGCGCGCGGGGAAGTAGCCGTCGAACGCGTGCGCGCGAAACAGCGCAAGGGCATCCGCGCGCGTGGCTTCCTTCGGCTCGATTTTGAGGATGCGCCGGATGAACTCCGGAGCAGTCTCGTCCCACATCGCCTGGGTGTCCTTCAAGAATCGCTCGCACTCCGTCCGAAGATCGCTGAGCGAGATTCCACTGAGCAGCTCCCACGTCGCGTTGTAGCCGCCGGCCAGGTCCAGCTTTTCGATGATGTCGCGTTCGCGCTGAAAACGCTCCCGGCGCAGGGGGGCGAGCTCCGCGTCCACGAGCTTCGCGCGGGCGTCCTGGACCGCGAGACGCTTCGCCCGATCGGCGGAGTTTGCCATCTCGATCGACGCGCGCTCGAACTGGATCTTGCTGCCGTCGGACAGGCTCACCATCGCGGACGCTTCCCAGGCCATCTCGCGCTCGTCGAGCGGCGCGAGCTCTCGGCCGCTCTGCAAACCGGCGAGCCACTCCAGGAGCATCCTGGCCTGACGATGCTCCTCTGTGCCAGGCGTCGAGCCGCGGAACGCTTCCAGCGTGATTCCGAGCGCGTCGGGCGTCATGATCGCGCGGTACTTCGTGTAGATCGGCTGCAGCTCCGCCGTGGGCTTCAGACCGCCCATCGCGAGATAGTACTCGCGCGACATCTCTTCCATGAACGCCTGCCCGTCGTGGCGCAGGCGGTCCAGCGAGAGGCTTGCAGTTGCGGGCATTACTTACTGAGTCGTTGCGAAATCCATTCTGTGACCCGGTCCGCGGCGACTCGGTCCTGCTTCAATGTATCTCTATGACGAATCGTTACAGTAGAATCTTCCTTCGTTTGTCCGTCAATGGTGATGCAAAACGGCGTTCCGACTTCGTCCTGTCGCCGGTAGCGCCGCCCGATGGCTCCCGATTCGTCGTAAAAAACCGGAAACCGCTGGCGCAGCTCCGCGGCAAGCTTGGTCGCGAACTCCGGCATCCCGTCCTTTTTCACGAGCGGGAAGACACCGGCCTTGATCGGAGCCAGTGAGGCGTGCAATCCCAGTACCGTACGTCCCTCCTGTTCTCCCGCGACTTGCTCTTCGCGGTAGCCGTTCACGAGGGTCGCGAGCAAGGTGCGGTCCGCGCCGACCGACGTCTCGATCACGTACGGCAGGAACCGCCGATTCGTCACCTGGTCGATGTACTCGAGCTTCTTGCCGGAATACTCCTGATGGCGGCCGAGATCGAAATCACCACGGTGGTGGATGCCTTCGACCTCCTGGAACCCGAGCGAGCCGCCGAAATCGAACTGGATGTCGAACGCGGCGCGCGCGTAGTGGGCCAACTCCTCTTTCCCATGTGCGTGGAACTGGAGACGATCGGAGGCGATTCCGAGCTCGCGGTGCCAGTCCATGCGCTGCGCTTTCCAGTACTCGAACCACTCCATATGAGATGTTTTTTGTTGGCCCGGAGTGCCCTCCTCAGGGTCAACAAAAAACTGCATCTCCATCTGCTCGAACTCGCGCGTGCGGAAGATGAAGTTCCCCGGAGTGATCTCGTTACGAAACGCTTTGCCGATCTGCGCGATCCCGAACGGCACCTTCTGTCGCGTGGACTGCTGCACGTTCAGGAAGTTGACGTAGATCCCCTGGGCTGTTTCCGGTCGGAGGTAGACGACGGAGGCACTGTCTTCCACCGGGCCCATGAACGTCTTGAACATCAGATTGAACATCCGAGGCTCGCTGAGCGTGCCCTTCGTGCCGCAGGCGGGACACTGCGCGTCGGGCGTGCCCGGCGTTCCCTTGATCTTCGGGTCGTCGGCGCGGAAGCGCTTCTTACAGTTGCGGCAGTCCACGAGCGGGTCGGTAAAACCGGCGACGTGCCCGCTCGCCTCCCACACCTTGGGATGCATGAGGATCGCCGCGTCCAACCCCTCGATGTCGTCTCGCGCGCGAACGAGCGCGTTCCACCAGCGATCCTTGATGTTGCGCTTCAGCTCGACCCCGAGCGGTCCGTAATCCCAGACGGAGCCGGTGCCGCCGTAGATCTCCGACGATTGGAAAATGAATCCACGTCGCTTGGAGAGGGAGACGAGCTTGTCGAAAATGTCAGGATGCAAGAGCTACGGGATCGGTGTTAGGTGGTGGGTGGTAGGTGATAGGGGAAAACCTAGCACCTACCACCTATCACCTACCACCTACCACCTACCACCTACCACCTAGGTATCCAGCTCTGCGCTGACCTTCGCCTCCGGTGGCGGCGCCTGACCGAGGAGGTGCGCGACGATCTTGTCGCCATGGAACCGGCCATTCTCGATGAACACCTTGTTCGCGTCGAACCCTGCCACCACGACGCCGGCGATGAACACGCGGG
This sequence comes from Gemmatimonadaceae bacterium, assembly GCA_040902075.1. GTDB lineage: Bacteria > Gemmatimonadota > Gemmatimonadetes > Gemmatimonadales > Gemmatimonadaceae > DASPMP01. The sequence continues at coordinate 5,273 of JBBDXZ010000056.1, read as the reverse complement.
GAACGGAGGTCTCGAGCGTTGCGGGATTGTGGTCTGGAATGCCGGTTCTCTCGTCGATGGGCACGCCGATCTGACGCAGCAGCTCGAGATCCGGTTTGAACCCCGTCATCAAATACACTCGACTGGCCTCGAGCCGTTCGATCCGTTCATCAGTCATGATGCTCACGGCATCGGACTCGATCCTGGTGACACGCGCATTCCAACGGACGGCGATGTTTCCCTCCTTGACCCGGTTCTCGAAATCCGGAAGCACCCAGGGCTTGATCTTTTTGTCGAACGTCGGGCCGAAGTGCACGAGCGTGACGCTCGCTCCGGATCGCCAAAGGTCCAGTGCCGCTTCCGCCGCGGAGTTCCCTCCGCCCACGACCACAACCGGCTGCAGAAACGCCTCGTGTCCTTCACGATACAGGTGACTCACGTGCGGCAGGTCCTCTCCCGGAACGCCGATCTTGTTCGGCGATCCGAAATAGCCCGTCGCGATGCACACGGCGGTGGCGCGGGTTTGGTTGTCGACGCCCGCGGCCGTACGCGAGTGCACGACGAAGAGTGCGCGCTGGATCTCGACCTTCGTCACGCGTTCATACTGGCGCACCGGAACCGAAAAGTGCTGAGCGACGGTCCGGTAATACGCGAGACCGTCCCGGCGCGTGGGTTTCTCCGTCGCCACCACGAAGGGCACGCCGCCCAACGACAACTTTTCCGCGGTCGAAAAGAACCGGACGTACGTGGGATATTGCGCGATCGTGCTGCAGATGACCTGGGCCTCGAGCACCAGCGTCTTGAGTCCCGCGCGCTGTGCGCTGATGGCGGCCGCGAGACCGCACGGCCCACCGCCGACGATCAGAAGATCACAGTCCGATGATCTGGTCACGACGCGTTCCCACGCTCACGTACGTGATCGGCGTCTCCACGAGCGCGCGCATGCGATCCAGGTACCCTCGCGCCGCCTCCGGCAGGTCCTCGATCCGACGTGCATCCGCGGTCGACCGCTGCCAACCCGGCACCCATTCGTATTTGGGCACGGCACGTTCCAGCACGGTGAGATCCGCGGGAAACTCCTCGTGCAGCTCGCCATCGATCTCGTAGCCGGAGCACAGCGCGATCCGGTCGAAGGTATCCAGCACGTCGAGCTTCGTGACGGCAAGGTCGGTCAGCCCGTTGATGCGCGCGGCGTAGCGCACCACCACGGCGTCGAACCAGCCGCATCGCCGCGGACGTCCCGTCGTCGCGCCGTACTCGTTGCCGAGCTTTCGCGTCCGCTCTCCGAGCTCCTCATCCATCTCGGTGGGGAGCGGCCCGCCGCCGACACGCGTCGTATAGGCCTTCACGACTCCCAGCACGGCATCGAGCAGCATCGGCGCGATCCCCGCGCCGATCGCCGCCCCGCCCGCGGTCGTGTTGCTCGACGTGACGTACGGATACGTCCCGTGATCCACGTCGAGCAGTGAGCCCTGAGCACCCTCTAAAAGAACTGCCGCGCCGGATTTGATGGCGCGGTGGATGACGAGACCGACGTCTTCGGCGAGCGGCAGTAGACGCTTCGCAAGCGGATCGAGGAGCGCGAGCGTCTCGTCGACCGTAACTCCTTTCCCGCTGCCGAAATGCGAGAGCTGCGCGTTCGCGTGCTCGCAGCCCTTGGTCACGAGCTGCTTGAGACGCTCGCGATTGCGAAGATCGAGGACGCGTACGCCGCGCCGCGCCACTTTATCCTCGTACGCGGGACCGATTCCGCGTCCCGTCGTACCGATCGCCTTGCTCGCCGCGCTCTCGGCATCCAGGAGCTTGTGATACGGAAGCACCAGGTGCGCGCGATCGCTCACGTACAGCCGGCCTGCCACGTCGACTCCGTCCTCGACGAGGCCGTCGATCTCCTGGAACAGCGTGTCCGGGTCGAGCACGACACCGTTGCCGATCGCGCAGCGGACCCCGGGGTGCAGAATGCCGCTCGGAATCTGATGCAGGACGAAGGTCGAATCGCCGAGGTCCACCGTGTGCCCGGCGTTCGCGCCACCCTGGTACCTGACCACCCAGGCCGCGCGCTCCGCGAGCACGTCGACGAGCTTTCCCTTCCCTTCGTCGCCCCACTGCGAGCCGACTACGACCACCACGCGTCGCGAGTCACCGAACATTTCGCTCTCGTCCTGGGCAAAAAAAAGGCGCCCCGGGCCAAGCGCTCGGGGCGTTGAATAAGTCTACTTACCTGAGGGAGGGAGTCAATAACGCCCGGGTTTGTGCTAAGTGATCCTAGCGCTGTCGAGTAGAAGAACTGCTTATCACGGATGACGCGGACGAGCACGGAAAACACGGATAGAGCAATTGCTTGGTTTTCCTCTGGCGAGAGCGTCTCGCGGTAGTACTAAACAAGTTGTCGTCCTATCCGCGTCATTCGTGTGCTCCGTGTCATCTGTGATCAGCAGTTCAAGGGGCGATGAGCTCTACGCGAGTACCGCGAATATCAACCAAAATGCGATAGCCACTCCCGCCCCGACCTTCATCGCCGTGGCGACGGCACGACCGATCAACGCGCCGGTCGCCACGCGCGTCGACGCCCCGGCGCCGCTGCCGCCCGAATACTCGAACACCAGCGCGCCGAGAAAGGCGCCGACGAATGCGCCGATGATCGAGCCGATGATCGGCACCGGAACGCCGACGATCGCGCCAATGATACTGCCGATGATTGCGCCCCAGCTCGCGCGTTTGGAACCGCCGTACTTGCGCGCGTAGGTGCCGGCGAGCGTGAACTCGAAGACCTCCGCGATGATCGCGATGATCGTGGTGCCGACGAGCGTGAACCAACCGATGCTGTTCGGGACCAGAATCGAGTACCCGACGCCGGCGGCAAGCATCACCCACGTGCCGGGCAGACCGAGCGGGATGACGAACAACGACAACAGCAGAATCGCTCCGAGGATCAGAATCTCCATCAGCGCATCTCTCCCAGTTCGCGCGCGGTGGCGGCCATGAGCCTCGCAGTCTCAGCGATGCCGGTGCCACGAAGATTGGTCAGGTCATCTCGTCGACTGTGAACCCGGGCGAGCGAGCCAAGTGAGCCGCGACTGAACGTGACGGATGACAGCCCGGCACGCGCGAACGCCACCGAGTCGGTCAGCAGTCCCGGCACCATACGCATCGGACGGCAATGCACGCCTGTTGTCTCCGAAGCGCGCTCGACGGCGCCGAACAGCTCCTTGGGCATCGCACCTGTGAACATCACCACGACGCGGCCATCGTCGTCGACGCCGTCACAGTTCAGCACAGTTGTTCCTCGGTGTTGCATGTGTTGCAGCGCCCACGCGCGCGCCCCGGCGAGCCCCAGCTCCTCGGCATCAGTGATGAGGATACCGGTACTGCTTTCATCTCCAAGCGCGCGGGCGGCCGAAATTACCGTGGCCACGCCCGAGGCATTGTCCAACGCGCCAGCGGATCGTTGTCCCACCACACTCAGCACTACGGGCACGGCACCCACGAGTGTCACGAGCGCGGCACACGCCCAAAAGAAGGGATGTTGTGGCGCGCCAACGGCGGAGAGGATGGCGAGGCCTGCCGTCATCAGGTACCCGATGCCCACGAGTACAATGCCGAGTGTTCGAATGAGCGTCGGTATCGGTTGCGATTTGGTGTCGAGATGCGCGCAGAGCCACACCGGCGGCGTTTCGCCTCGTCGAGTCGCCTCGAGATTGACCCCTCGCGCTCTGAGCACCGGCGCCACGAGCACGCCGCGCTCCGCGAGCCATCCGCCGGCCTCGAAGAGCGCTATGCCGGCAAGGGCCACAACGACCAGGGGGATGAACCGGCTCCCCTCGGCGCCCAAGTGTCCAGCGACGCCGACGATCGCCGCGACGGCGCCGCCCAGGAGAGGAGTCGCGAAGCGTCCCGGAAACGAAGAGAACTCGAATGGGTGCTCCCGAACCTCGAATCCGAGCTCGCGCAGCTCACGGGCACAACGTGACCGAGCCGACGCGATCGCGACGCTGCCGGTCGGTCTCGGGGTCGCGGCGATGTCCCCCAAAAGGCGGTCATCCTGAGAGGATGACACTACGCCGCGACAGACAGCTCCGCGTCGCGCAGAAGCTGACGCACGCGATCCCACTCACTCCGGCCGAGCGGAAGCAGCGGCGAACGCGGAGCCCCCCCGCGCAGACCCACGCAGTCCATCGCTGCTTTTACTCCAGCGACACCCATCTCGCCGACGATCTCCTTGGCCAACGGCGTCAGCCGGCTCTGGAGCGCATCGGCGGCTGCCGCGTCCTTGCGCGCTACCGCTTCGGCAATCGCCGTCGAGAGCGCGGGGGCGAACAGCGAGACGGCGAGGATGCCGCCGCGGGCGCCCATCTCCAGCGCTGTCTTGAAGAACTGCCCGTTACCGGTCAGCACGGTGAACGCATTGCTCTGAGAGGGCAGATACGTCTCCATGGACCCGCGCTCTCCGGAGCTGTCCTTGATGCCGGCCACGTTCTGGTGCAGCGACAGTTCCTTGACGAGCGCGGGGTCGATTCTGAAGTGCATGTACTTCGGAATGTTGTATAGCACGACCGGCACCGGGCTTCCGTCCGCAACGCGAAGATAGTGCGCGCGAAGCGCGTCCATGCTCATCGCGGTGCCAAAGTAGTGCGGCGCAACCACCAGCACGGCGTCCACCCCCCGCTCACCCGCCGAGTCGGCGTATCGCAGCGTCGTGCGCGTGGATTCCGAGCCGACGCCCGCGAGGAGCAGGCGATCGTCCGGCACGTGTGGACGAGCCCACTCGATCAGCGATTCACGTTCGTGCTCGTCAAGGAGTGGCGCCTCGCCCGTGGAGCCCGCCACGACGACCCCACGCAGCCCCTGGTTCATGTGCGCTTTGATATTGCGCTCGAAGCCAGCGCGGTCGAGCTCCCCGTCATCTTTGAAGGGCGTGGTGACGGGGGCAAAAATGCCTTTCAGCGTGAGCATTAATGTTGTATGAAGTCGAGTCCAGGAGTCGCGGGCGCGCCGGCGCCGAGCGGCGGTGACACCGGCTCTTGCTCTTCCGTGGGCATGTCCGCCATCTGGACCGAGGCGGACATGCGGCCGAACATGCGAAGCTTGAGCTCGAAGTCCGCGGGCTTGCTCGCGGCAGCCATCGCCGCATGGAAAGATATCTGCTTTGTGGACACAAGGTCGGCGAGCGCCTGATCGAAGGACTGCATGCCGTACTGCTCCTTGTTGGCCTCCATGTAGTCCTTGATCTCGGTGATACGCTGGCCGTCGATGATCATGTCCTTGACCGCGGGCGTGTTGAGCAGCACCTCGGC
>JBBDXZ010000055.1:0-5906 GCA_040902075.1 Gemmatimonadaceae bacterium | reverse complement strand
AGCCGCGGCAATTCTCCGGCCGAAGGCCGGCAGTATTCCGGCCGAAGGCCGGCAGTATTCCGGCCGAAGGCCGGCAGGTAATATTCCCCAATGCTCGCCATCGATCTTACCGGCCGCCGGGCGCTCGTCGCGGGTGTCGCCGATGATGCGGGGTTCGGATTCGCGATCGCCAAGGCATTGGCTGAGGCCGGTGCCAGCGTCTGCGTCGGCACCTGGCCGCCAGCGTTGAAGATCTTTCAGAACTTGCTCGACCGCGGCAAGATGGACGAATCCCGGAAACTGTCGAACGGTGAGCTCCTGCGCTTCGAGAAGGTGTACCCCTTGGACGCCGCGTTCGACACGCTCGAGGACATGCCGGAAGACGTTCGCACCAACAAGCGCTACCTGGACGTCGGCGATCCGTCGGTGGCCGGACTCGCGCAGCGCATGCGCGCCGACTTCGGGGAGCAGTCGCTCGACATTCTCGTGCATTCGCTCGCGAATGGCCCTGAAGTGAAGAAGCCGCTTCTCGAGACGAGCCGGCGCGGGTATCTCGAGGCGGTGAGCGTCAGCGCGTATTCGCTGGTCTCGATGCTCGCGCGCTTTGGGCCGCTGATGCGTCCGGGCGGTGCGGCGGTCTCAATGACGTACATGGCGAGCGAGCGCGTGATTCCCGGCTACGGCGGCGGGATGTCGTCCGCGAAGGCGGCGCTCGAGAGCGACACGCGCACACTCGCGTTCGAGGCCGGACGGAAGTTCAAGGTGCGGGTGAATACCATCAGCGCCGGCCCGCTGGCTTCGCGCGCGGCGAGCGCGATTGGGATCATCGAAAAGATGATCGGCTATGTGTCGAAGAATGCGCCGCTCTCCGATCCGCTCAGCGCCGCCGAAGTGGGAGCGGCGGCGGCCTTTCTCTGCTCCCCGCTCGCAAGCGGTATCACCGGCACCACCGTGTACGTGGACAAAGGGTACCATGCGATGGGAATGGCCGTCGAGCATCCCGAAACATCGTGAGAGCCGACATGCTTCAAGCTTAGGTTTCACCGACGCGCCGGCTTGCCCTTGTCCTTAGCTGCCGACTTGGACGCGCGTGAGCGCTTGTCCGAGCGAATAGCATGCATCCGATCTCGCAACGCATCAAGCTTGGCCAACTTGATCGCGACGGACGCGTTGGCGAGCTGCTTCCGATGTTCCTTCTTCGCTTCGAGCGTGCGGTGTGTTTCGGATCGCATGACTATTCCTCAAGGATCGCCTGAAACTTCTTCCACCTATCGACGAGTCCGTGCCGCGCCAGGATACTCTCTAGAATATCGGGCTGGATCGCACCTTCTTCAATGAACTGGACAAGCCGGACTCAGAGCCTCTTCTACCAGTCGGCTCACGGGCGGCAGAAACTGTACCGGCCAGCCCGCGACGCGGACATAACCGCCTTCGATGACGCCGCCCTTTGTTACCAGGTAATCCAAGATTGGCTTGGTGCTCGATGACCCCGTCAGCCTCCATTTGATTCATGGCGGCGCGGACGTCCTTACTTCGGCGCTCGGAAACAGCCAGCGCCTTCAGGCGTAGTAATACCATGCGGACGGACGTGAACACCAAACTCGCCGAGTTGAGACGCGAGGTGCAACGGGAATTGCGTCCGTTCACGCGCCCGTTCACGGGGCCAAGGCGGGTACCCGCTGCACGCGCCACGTCCAGACGCACTACGCTGCCGGTCGTTCTGTTCGCGATCCTCAAAGTGGCCGCCGTTGTCGCGTTGCCGTTCGTGGTGTACGTCCGCGCGTCCGTGCTTCTCTACGTGCAGGGCGCCCCTTCCTGGCTCGCCGTCTCCGGCGCCGCGATACTTACCATGGCGCTGGCCGCCGGGTACGCGGCGTGGCTGTCGCGGCGCTTTTCCGGACGCGCGCGCGCACGCACGATTTCGCACTGGGTGGCCCTGCCGATCGCCGCCGCCTGGTGTGCATACGCCGCGCTGTATCTCGCGCGCGTCAACGCGAAGTCGGACCAGGTGCGCGCCTACTACGCCGCGGTCCATCCCGTGCTGCGGGTGGCGCTGGCGACTGCGATTCTCGCCGACCCGGACATCGTCGTGACGGACCTCCAGCGCACACCCGAAGATTACGGGCGGATGGGGCTACCGGTGAACAACCGGACGAAACACTATCGGCAGCCCAATGGTTGGGTGCACGCGGTCGATCTGCGAACGCGCGAACGCGGCGAGATCCGGAACCGGATGGTCCAGTTGTATTTTTGGACGATGGGGTTCCAGACGCTGCGGCATGTTGGGACAGCCGATCATTTGCACGTTCAGCTGGCCTTGAAGCCTTAGGGAATGAGTCTGGGCCGCCCAGCCGTAATCTCCGCCTGACCAGCATTTCGCAATATCCCATTCATCGGCGGCACGTGCGTGCTCAACGCCGACCGCATGCGCGCGAGCTCCTCGTCCAATCGCGTGCTCAGCCCATTGAAGACCTCGTATGACTGTCTCGTCGGTCGCCCGTCCGAGCCGCCGACGACGCCCATCAGCGCACCAAGTTTGTTGTTGAGTCGAATTGGATAGTTGAGCGGATCCTGCCCCGAGCGACTCCTGGTCTGGTAGATCGAATCCTCGACGGAGGCGATCGCCGGCAACAGCGCATTCGCATGTTGGTCGAAGCTCAACCGAATGTCGCCGCTCAGTTTGCCGCGCCGGTCTTCGACGTCCCGGCGCACTTGCCTGATTGTCGCCACCGCATCATTGGCTTCGCTGAAGCGGCCCGCGACGCGGCGCAGGAAGCGGAACTGCTCCGCGTAATCCGCGACGGTCACGCCCTTCACTCGCGGATCGGCAGTCAGTCGGAAACGCTGCGTCCCGATGGGCCGTCCGTTGACCGCGACGCGCACCTGGTACATCCCGGGAGGCGCCATCACGCCCTGCACGCCCGCGGCCCAGAGAATCATCCCGCGGAACGCGGAGGGCGCCGGATATCGCATGTCCCACGCGAAGCTGTTGATGCCGCGGCGATTCGGGACGCGTGGCGGCGAGGTCGGCCGGAACCCGGCCTCGAAAGCCGAGGCGCCCGGCGCCGGCGCGTCGGGCGTCTGACGCATCAGCCGCTGAATACTGTCCTGCGAGAGACCGGTCGTCCGCAAGGAATCCTCGCGGGAGCGCCGGCGCATCTCGCGCGCAAGCGAGTCGGCCGCCTGTGCCGAATCCTGGCTGCTGCTGAAACTGCGAATCATGTTGCCCACTGAATCGAGAATGCTCAGCGTGATTTGCTGATTCCCGGTCTTGAGCCAGTACTGAATCACCGGGCCGCTCGGCGGGTTGAACGCCACCGGGTTGACGGGCGCCTGTGGCTGTCCGCCTGCGTCAGCTCCCGCTCCACCGCCAGCGCCGCCACCGCCGCCACCGCCGCCACCGCCGCCACCGCCGCCACCCCCACCACCGCCCCCGCCTCCCCCGAAGCCGCCACCGAAGCTCACGCGGTATGCGTCGCGCGGTTTGAACAGGTGCGCGTCCGAGCTCGCGATCTGATCCGAGAGCTGACGCAAGGAGCTGATGTTGTCCATCACCCAAAAGGACCTGCCATGGGTGGCGAGGACAACGTCCCCGTCCGTGATCCGCAGATCGTGGATGGGGACGAATGGCAGATTGAGCCGCAGACGCTGCCAGCTCTGGCCGTCGGTGGGAGAGAACCACACCCCGCGCTCGGTTCCGGCGACGAGCAAGCCGCGGCGGTCCGGGTCCTCGCGCACGACGCGCGTGAATTCGTTCGTGGCGATTCCGTCGTCGATGCGTTCCCAGCTCGTGCCGCAGTTGGACGTCTTCCACAGGTACGGACGATCGTCGTCGAGCTGGAAGCGATTGGCAGCGACATACGCAATGCACTCACCATGGGCCGACGCGTCGATGCTCGAGACGCGCGAGAATTTTTCCATGTCCTTCGGCGTGACCTCGGACCAGGCGACGCCGCCGTTGCGCGTGATCCACACGCGTCCGTCGTCGGTGCCCGCCCACAGCATCCCCGCGCGGACGGGTGACTCGGCGAGCACGAATACGAGCCCGTAGTACTCCACCGACGTCTGGTCGAGCGTGAGCGGTCCACCCGAGTTTCCCTGCGTGCTCTTGTCGTTGTACGACAAGTCAGGCGAGATCACCGTCCAGCTCTCCCCGCCATTCGTCGACCGGTGCACGTGCTGCGAACCGATGTAGACCGCGCTCGGATTGTGGCGGCTCGTGATGATCGGGAACGTCCACTGGAAGCGGTAGCGTGCATCGCTCACCGGGTGTCCCATTGGATTGTCCGGCCACGCGTTCACGTTGCGCGTCACGCCGGTGCGCATGTCCTTCCGCGTGAGATGCCCGCCATAGCTGCCGGCGTAGATGATGTCGGGATCGTCGTATCGTGCGGCGATGTGCCCGGACTCGCCGCCGCCAGCTTCCTTCCAGTCGTTCATCGTGATCGCGCCGCCCGGCGAGCGGCTCGGGCCGCAGAGGGTGGAGTTGTCCTGCTGGGCGCCGCAGACCTGATACGGAAAGTGGTTCGTCGTGATGACATGGTAGAACTGCGCGGTCGCGACATCCTCGGGGCTCCACGTGCGTCCGCCATCGTTCGTGACCGACGCGCCGCCGTCGTCCGCCTGAATCATGCGATTCGAGTTGTCGGGCGCGATCCAGAGGTCGTGCGAATCGCTATGTGGCGGCCGTGGCATAACGGGTCTGAACGTCCTGCCGCCGTCGGTGGATTTCTGAAACGCGACGTTGTTGACGTACACGACGTCCTGCACCTTCGGATCGGCGTGGATCTTCATGTAGTACCAGGCGCGCTGCGTCAGTGAGGCGTCGCCGTTCGTCTTGCGCCAGGTGGCGCCCGCGTCGTCGCTCACGTACACGCCGCCGTCGCGCGCCTCGATGATCGCGTAGACGCGATTCGAGTTCGCCCCCGAGACCGCGATCCCGATGTTGCCCCAGATTCCGGCCGGCAGCCCGGGGTTGCGCGTGATTTCCGTCCAGGTATCGCCACCATCGGTCGTCTTGAACAGGCCCGATCCGGCGCCCCCCGAGACGAGCATCCACGGGGTGCGGTGCGTTTGCCAGAATCCGGCGTACAGCACGTTCGGGTTGTTGGGATCCAGCACCAGGTCGACGACGCCCGTCGAGTCGTTGCGGAAAAGCACCTTTTGCCACGTGTTGCCACCGTCCCGCGAACGGAACACGCCGCGTATCGCATTGGGACCGAACACGTGACCGAGCGCTCCGACGTACACGAGATCGGGATTCGTCGGGTGCACGACGATGTCGCCGATCTGCTTCGTGTCGACGAGGCCCTTCAGGGTCCAGGTCCGCCCGCCATCGGTGGTTTTCCAGACGCCGTCGCCGTGGGACACGTTACCGCGGATCGGAAACTCGCCGCCGCCAACGTACACGATGTCGGGGTTGGAGGGCGCAACTCTTATCGCGCCAATGGTTCCGCCGAAGTAGCGATCCGCAACGGGAAACCACGACTGGCCGGCGTCCGTGGTCTTGATGACGCCTCCGCCCGTCGTGCCCTGGTAGTACTCGTTCGGCCGGGCGACGCTGCCCGCAACGGCGACGGACCGTCCACCGCGGTACGGGCCGAGCTCGCGCCACCGTACACCGGTGAGCAGCAGAGTGTCGAACGGCAGCGTTACGTCCGTGGGCACCGACGCAACCGTGGCCGGCGTGCGGGAAGGGACATTGCGGCGTTGCGCCGCGACAATGCCTGGAATCGCTAGCAGCGCGAGAACGAGACGATGCGACCGTGACACGTCGAGCCTCTATCTAAGAGTGTTGAGACTCAAGATAAGGGCAGCGAGGAGATGCCGCGGCTAGCGCCGCGGAGAATTGCCGCGGCGAGCGCCGCGGAGAACAGCCGGCGCTCCGCGCCGGATTTGTGGCTGACCTACGACAAATACGCGGCAAA
>JBBDXZ010000054.1:3099-5916 GCA_040902075.1 Gemmatimonadaceae bacterium | reverse complement strand
ATCATCAAGATGAAGCTCGAGCAGGGTCCGTTTCGCGTGACCCTCGCCTACGATGGCCGCGAAGCGCTCGAGGTGCTCGAGCGCGAAACCGACATCGGGCTGGTGCTACTCGACTTGATGATGCCGCATCTCACCGGATTGGACGTGCTCGCGTCGATGCGGAGCGACCCACGATGGAAGGACCTGCCCTGCATCATCCTGACGGCGGCCGGACAGGAGCAGCAACATCAGCGCGCGCTGGAGCTCGGGGCCAGCGAGTTCCTCACGAAGCCATTCAGTCCGAAGAAGCTGTATCAGCGCGCCGCCGAGCTGACCGGACTCGCGCCGCAGGACTCCGGGGGCGCCGAAGTCGAGTGACACGCTGGGCGGTCGTTCTCGCTGGAGGAGTGGGCAGTCGTTTCTGGCCGCTCAGCACGGAGGAGCGTCCCAAGCAGCTCCTGCCGCTCGTGACCAAAGAACCACTGCTCGTCGAGCAGCTGAAGCGGCTGCGTCCGATCACCTCACCGCAACGCACGCTCGTGTTGACCAACGCGTCGCTGGTGAAGGCGATCGCGCGCGCCGCGCCGACGCTCCCGCGCAAGAACATCATCGCCGAGCCCCGGCCCGCGGGGACCGCCGCGGCGCTGGCCTGGGCCGCGCATGTCATACAGGAGCGCGACGGCAAGGACGCGACCATGCTCTCGGTGCACGCCGACTGGGCCATTGGCGATGCGGACGGTTTTCGGGACGCGCTGCACACGGCGGCCACGGCGGCGGAGCAGCACCACGCCTTGGTCACGGTTGGCGTCGTGCCGACTCGGCCGGATCCGGGATTCGGCTACATCGAGCCCGGGCAGCAAATGTCGCCAGGTGTGCGCGCGGTGACGCGCTTCGTCGAGAAGCCGACGCGCGAGAAGGCCGCCGAGATGCGTGACCTGGGATATCTCTGGAATTCGGGAATTTTCGCGTGGCGCGTGGGAGAGTTTCTCGATGAAGTGCGCCAACATTCTCCCGAAGTCGGGCCGGCGCTGGTGAAACATGGGAAGTCGCTCACGAAGTTCTTCGCTGCCGTAAAACCGATCGCGATCGATCACGCGGTGCTCGAGCGCAGCCAGCGCGTTCTGGTGGTCAAAGGCGACTTTGGCTGGGATGACGTCGGCACCTGGGGCGCGTTGCACCGGATCCGACAGCGGGACGCGAACGACAACGCGGTGAGTGGCTCGGTGCACGCTTTGGACGCGTCGAACAACATGGTCTATGCGGAAGGACCGGACGTCGTGTTGTACGGCGTCAGCGGCCTGGTCGTGGTCGCGAAGGACGGTCTCACGCTCGTGACAACCGTGGATCGCTCCGCGGATCTCAAGACGCTGGTGGAGTCGTTGCCGCGCAAGCTTCGCGAGCGGTCGTGAGCGAACTGTTCCTGTACGACGACGCCACGGCGCGGTCCTTCGAGCCGTTCGCGCTGACGCGGCCGACGTCCGAGCTGCGCGCCGGCGCGGTGCTCCTGCGCGAGCGCTGGGAGCACGCCTTGAGGATGAAAGCGGCGGGCGTCGTCTCCTCGCCGCATCTCCAGGATTTCGACGAGCCTTGGAGTACGGGCACGGTTCGAGGTGTGCTCCCGGCGGGCTCGGTACTCGTGAACTCGCGATGCGCCGTCGCACTGGCGCCGACCGCCGCGGCCGACGCGGCCGATGTCTGGCGGTGCGGCGATCGGGTCGCCGCAGTCCTCCTCACGCGGGAGCTGGACGTCGAGGAGCTCGCCAGCGGTCAGGTCGCGCTCGAAACGCTGGCCACACACGGGGGGCGCGCCGCCAAGGTCGAGGGCCGTTGGATCGAGCACGTCTGGGATTTCCTGGCGCACCTGCCGGCCATGCTGACGGAGGACATCACGGCGCTCATCGCGGGCGCGTCGCGCGACGGCAAGTGGATTCCTGTGTCGACCGGTCCCCACCCGGTGTTCACGGAAATGGGCGTTACCGTCGAACCGCACGTCCATTTCGACACGTCCGCGGGCCCCGTGCTGATCCGTCGCGGCGCCACGATCCACGCCTTCACCCGCATCATCGGGCCATGCGTGATCGGCGCGGAATCCATCGCTTCCGGCGACAAGATCGAGGGCTCGTCGATCGGCGACAAGTGCAAAGTCCACGGCGAGATGAACGGCGTCATCTTCGTGGGTCATGCGAACAAAGGACACGACGGCTTCGTCGGCCAGTCGTACCTGGGCCGCTGGGTGAACCTCGGCGCCGGGACGATCACGAGCAATCTGAAGAACACGTACGGGCCCGTGCGACTCTGGACGCCGGCAGGCGAGCAGGAAACGGGGCTGCAGTTCGTGGGAACATTCTTCGGCGATCACGCAAAAACCGGCATCGGAACGATGCTCGGCACCGGCACCGTGATCGGCGCGGGGGCCAATATCTATGGAAGCGGAGCCACGCCGAAGGTGATTCCACCCTTTGCCTGGGGCGATCATCCCCCATATTCGACGTACCGGCTGGACAAGTTCCTCGAAGTCGTGCGCCGCGTGATGGCCAGGCGGCACGTCGAACTGTCAGCGCGCCAGGCCCGCGCGCTGACTGCCTCACATGAGCGGCGCTGGAGCGTGGACAAGCAGCGATGAAGCTTTGGGTGCTGGGGAGCGGGAGTCGCGGGAACGCGGTGCTCGTCGAGAGCGGGGATTCGCGCATTCTCATCGACGTGGGTTTCGGGCCGCGGATTCTTCAGCGGCGGCTGGAATTCATCGGCATCGCCCCCGAATCGGTGGAGGCGTGCGTGATCACGCACGAGCACTCCGACCACATTCGTGGCGCCGCGCGCGCGGCGCGCCGCTGGCAC
>JBBDXZ010000054.1:0-3089 GCA_040902075.1 Gemmatimonadaceae bacterium | reverse complement strand
CCCCCCCCCCCCCCCCCCGCCGCTGGCACTGGCCGCTCCTCGTGACCGAGGGGACGTACAGAAACTCGCGGCTCGCCGCGTTGGGAACACCGGCCGCGACTTTTGCCGCAGGACGCACGCTCGAGTTTCCGGGTATGCTCGTCGAGACGTTCCGCACGCCGCACGACGCGACGGAGCCCATCGGCGTGGTCGTGACCTCGCAAAGCACGGGCGCTCGCGCGGCGATCCTCACGGACCTCGGATGCGCGACCAAGACCGTGCGGCGGATGGTGCGGGACGTGGACATCCTCGTGATCGAGTCGAATCACGACGAGCAGATGCTATGGAACGGGTCGTACCCGCCGTCGGTTCAGCGCCGCATCGCGTCGCGCGTGGGGCATCTCTCGAACGGCGAGTGTGCCGAGCTCGTGCGCGAGTCGGTGTCGCCGCGATTGCGGCAGATCGTCCTCGCGCATCTAAGCGAAGAGAACAACACGCCAACGGTCGCGTATCAGAACATGAGGGCTGCGCTCAGGCGGACCGCGTTTCGCGGCGCGCTCATTCCCGCGCTTCAGGACAGAGTTGTGGGCCCGTTCACGGCGTCGGCCGGGCGTGGCCACCAACAACTTTCCCTGGGACTGTAGCCAAGGAGCGAGGTCCCGCTGCGCCCGGTTACCGGTTACCGCGCGCGTGCTCGAGGACAGGCCAGAGCAAATCGCGAATGCGGCGCGCGACATCGAGCGCGTCGTGCCCTTCCTCGGCGCTGAGAGATGGTCCGGCATCGGGATACCGGGCGCGCGCGTAGACGTTCGTGAGCATTGTGCAGGCGTCGGCGACGCCGCGATTATCTCGAATCTCGTTGTCGAGCCGCGCCAGAAGCTCGGTCAACGCATGTGTTTTGGGCGGATGATTGCCTTCGCTGGTGATGAGCGCCTTGAGCGCTTTTTCGACGTACTGATGCGACAGGAAGGTGATCACGTCCCACTGGCGCGGCTCCGCGCCCATCAACGTCTCAGCCGCCTGGAAGTCTCCCTCGGCTTTTCGAATCCAGAGTTCCAGGCCTTCGCCGGGCGGTTGCTCCCGAACGCGCCGGGACGGCGCCGAGTGCTGCCGGACCAGACCCGTCGTGTACAGGACGTGCCCTTCGCGAGCGATTTTGTAGTGAATCAAGCCGGGGTCATGCTGCCGCCGCTCGTACTCGTCCACAGTGCAAGCCCGGACGTCCACCGAGCATCCCTCGGACCGTAGCCACTCGTAGGGATTCTTCCGGAACCGGTCAGCCATCTCGGAGTCGCGCGTGACGAGCATGAGGTCGTAGTCACTGTCGTCTCTAGGCACGCCCCAGGCGCGGCTGCCGAAGAGAAGTATCAGCTCCGGCCGAACGTGGTCGAGGATGCGCTCGACGATCCGGCCCAACCTCGGATCAGCGGCGATCGCGGCATCTGTCATCCTCTAACGATACGCTCGGCGTCCGCCCCGCGTAGCATCGTTTCGTCCCCAACAGGCGGTCCGTTCCGCCAGGCCGATACTCTCCGGCGTGCTTCCAGTTACAGTGCTTGGGAAGACCACGAGTGTCTTAACGACTTTCGGGAAATTGCCTGACGGTCACTTACGAAAACGGGCGAGCCGAAGCTCGCCCGTTCCCTATTCCCTGTTCCCGGTTCCCCGGCAGGTCAATACATCCCGCCCATTCCGCCACCACCGGGCGACGGCGCTGAAGACTTCTCTTCCTTCTTCTCGACGACCAGTGCTTCGGTCGTGAGCAGCAGGCCCGCGATCGACGCCGCGTTCTGCAACGCGGTGCGCGTGACCTTGGTCGGGTCGATGACGCCCGCTTGCACGAGGTTCTCGTACTCGTCCGTCAGCGCGTTGTAGCCGAATGCGTCATCCTTCGACGCACGCACCTTCTCGACGACGAGCGACCCTTCGGCGCCGGCGTTCTGGACGATGATGCGAATCGGCTCCTCGAGCGCGCGGCGCACGATGTCGACGCCCACCTGCTCCTCGGAGTCGTCGAACTTCAGTCCCTTGAGCGCCCGCTGGGCACGGAGCAGCGCGACGCCGCCGCCCGCCACCACGCCCTCTTCGACCGCGGCACGCGTCGCGTGCAGCGCGTCTTCGACGCGTGCCTTCTTCTCCTTCATCTCGGCTTCGGTCGCGGCGCCAACGTTGATGATGGCCACGCCGCCGGCGAGCTTCGCGAGACGCTCCTGGAGCTTCTCCTTGTCGTAGTCCGACGTCGCGTTCTCGATCGCGGCCTTGATTTCCTTGATGCGGCCTTCGATCGCCTTCTCGTCGCCGTTGCCGTCGATGATCGTGGTGTTGTCCTTGTCTATCACGACGCGCTTCGCGCGGCCGAGATCATTGACCACGGCGTTCTCGAGCTTGAGCCCGAGCTCCTCGGAGATGACCTGGCCGCCGGTCAGGACCGAGATGTCCTGGAGCATCGCCTTGCGGCGGTCGCCGAAGCCAGGGGCCTTCACGGCGCAGACCTTGAGCGTGCCGCGCAACTTGTTCACCACGAGCGTCGCAAGCGCCTCACCCTCGACGTCCTCGGAGATGATCAGCAACGGACGACCCTGCTGCGCGATCTTCTCGAGAATCGGAAGCAGGTCCTTCATCGAAGAGACCTTCTTGTCGTGGATCAGGATGAACCCGTCCTCGAGCACCGCTTCCATCTTCTCCGGATCGGTGACGAAGTAGGGCGAGATGTAGCCGCGGTCGAACTGCATACCGTCCACGGTCTCCAGCGTCGTCTCGAGGCCCTTGGCCTCTTCGACCGTGATGACGCCGTCCTTCCCGACTTTCTCCATCGCCTCGGCGATGAGATCGCCGATTTCCTTGTCGTTGTTGGCGGAGATGCTGCCAACCTGGGCGATCTCCTTCTTGCCCGTCGTCGGGACGCTCATCTTCTTGAGCTCCTCGACGACAGCGGTCACCGCCTTCTCGATGCCGCGCTTGATCGCCATCGGGTTCGCGCCGGCGGTCACGTTCTTCAGACCTTCGCGGAAGATCGCCTGCGCGAGCACGGTCGCCGTCGTGGTGCCGTCGCCGGCGATGTCCGAGGTCTTGGTCGCGACTTCTTTCACCATCTGCGCGCCCATGTTCTC
>JBBDXZ010000053.1:0-6124 GCA_040902075.1 Gemmatimonadaceae bacterium | reverse complement strand
GCCGCGCTCGGCACACTCTTCCCTACCGAGCGAACGATGCTCAAGAGATGCTCGGCGTAGTCGGAGGGTAATGCACCGGCGCGGAGCACGGCGTCGTCGCACGCACGCTCGCCCTCGACGCGCAGGCGGTACGCCGCGAGCCAGGCGAGTGGATGAAACCAGTAGAGTGCGCGAACGAAATGCGACAACGTGTTCATGGCCAGGTCTCCACGACTGATGTGTGCGAGCTCGTGCATGAGAACCGCCTCGCGCCGCTCGAGCGTCCACTCTTCCGATGCGGAAGGCAGCACGATCGTCGGCCTGATCAGGCCGCACGCGAAGGGCATGGCGATTTCGCCGCTGCATCGGAATGCCACCGACGACCGGACGCCTAGCGCGCTCGTTGAACGATCCGTGAGCGTGGGCCATCCGTCCCCGGTGAGCGGCTTTGATCGGCGGGCGATCCCATGTACGATGATCAAGCCGATCGCGAACCGAGCGAACAAGAGACTCGCCCCAGCGAGCCACATCACGACCACAAATGTCGTGAGATCGAAACCGCCACCTTGATTCGCGTCAACCGGATCAGCTGGCTGCGCCCCTGCTCCCGTCGATACAGGTGGAGGTGTCACCGCTTCGCCGCCCTGCTTTTCGTCAGGTTCGCGCGATGAAGGACCCGAGGATTCCGACGTCAGGCGTTCGACAGCGCGAGACGTCGTCGCGGGGAGGACGCCCAGTCGAAACGGCACGAGGGGCGTCAGAACGGGGAGCGCCACCAAGCCGACGATCGCGAGTGTCCAGAGGAGATGACGAAGCGCGGCTGACCGGCGCCGCAACAAATGAGCGGCAATCGCGACGAGGATGAGAAGGACGGTCGCCTTGAGGAGGGTTCCGGCCGCGAGCGAGACGAGGGGGGCCATGGGTCCAAGAGTCGAGGTGAACATGGCTATCTGCCCTCCTTACGCGCCGCCTGAATCTTTCGTGTCAGGCGCTCGCGAGCCTCGCGCGAGACTTTGGTGTCGGACATCTCGAGGAGCGCCACGACCGCTTGCTCCGCCGATCCGCCAAAGAACGTGGTCACCAGATGCCGGACCGCCGCGCTTCGCGCCGTATCGGCCGGGATTGCCGGCAGATACACATAGCGCGGGCCGTCCTGCTCATAGACGGCGTGACCCTTGTCCACGAGGACGTTGAGCGTGGCGCGGACCGCCGAGTAGCTCGGCGGATCCCCGAGGGTGTCCATGACTTCGGTGACCGTCGCCGAGCCGCGCTGGTAGAGCGCATCCATGCACTGGCGTTCCCGACGACTGAGCTTCGTGAGCCGCTGCGTCACCCCACCCGAGCTTGCCTTTGCCATTCCACCCTCGCTGCTAGAATTCCAGCACTCTGCTGGTTATCTAGCACATGATGGGACGACTTGTCAATACCGAATGTGATCCCCCGCACGAACATCTCCGGGCACCACAGGCTGGGGTTTCCAAACCTGTTGCCCCGTCACATTGTCCTACTGTTATCCTCCGTTCCCCCCACCTCGCCCACATGCGTTCATGGACGCGCGGCGTCGTAACGCTGCTCATTGGTTCCGCTGGCGCTCTTCCGGGCCAGACGTCGAAAGCCGCACCCTTGGTGCTCCAGCTTCCGTCGGGCGCCCGCATCCTTGCCCTCGGCAACACCGGCGTGGCGGGACGGGATGACGACGTTCTGTTTTACAACCCCGCGCAACTCGCCGTCGTGCGCGGCTCCACATTTTCCGCGCAGCGCTGGGCGCCCGGCAATACGACCGGCGCTCTGTCCACGGCATTTGCGTTCGCCGGCGGGGGCATCGGTCTTGGCGCCCAGTGGCTCGGCTTCTCCACCGAGACGCCAACCTTCCCTTATGCCGCTGCATCGCTCGACAGCGCCGGCACTCGAACCGCGTCGAGCGCGGCAGCGACCGTCGCTCTGGCGAAAGCGTTCAAGGGCGTTCGTTTCGGCGTCGCCGGTAAGCTTGCACAGGAGTCGTCGGCGTTGGCTCGTTCAACACGGGGGTTCTTCGACGTCGGCATCGAGAAGGACATCAGGCAGTTCATGGGCGTTGGGCTTGCGGTTCAAAACCTCACTCGGCATGGATGGGAACCGGCACGGGTGACGCTTGGCTCCATGGTCGAAGCGCCGCTCGTGTTCTTCCTGCCGGCCAGTCCCTTCATCGACGTCGCGCTCGCGGCGCAAGTGACCATGCGTCACGATGGATGGCTCAAGCCGGCGGGCGGCGCCGAGCTTGGCATCGCGTGGATTCAGGGATATTCGCTCACCCTCCGCGCAGGCGCGCGGCGCCCGGAGCCTGGCGAGCGGCCGATGACCGCGGGCGTCGGATTCAACGCGGATCGCGTGCGATTCGACTACGCATTGGAGTCACGCGAGCGCGACAACGTGGCGCATCGCATCGGGGTTCGCATTCGATGATGCGCCATGGACTGGCCGGTGTGTTCGTTGCGGGAATAGTGACTGCCTGTTCGCAGCCGCTGATGCTCGCGAAGGATGACTCGCCCGTCGTGCTCAACGGGCAAGCGATACAAGCGCCGAATCCGGGCTCGCCGGGCCCATTCCAGGTCCGCACGCTCTTCTATGGCAGCGGCAGCGACCAGCGCCGCGCGGAATACCGCGACTCGGTGAAAATCAAAACCACAACGGTGGATGGCTCTGCGTTCGTGAAGATGGAACCCGCGCAAGCAAAGGCTCGCAAGAAGCGCTGGGGATTCGACAACAAAGCATTTCCCGTCAACGGCCGAGTGTGGTATCCGGACGGCGAGGGCCCATTTCCACTCGTGTTGGTGGTGCATGGAAACCATGATCCGTACGACTACTCGGATCCGGGATACAAATACCTCGGCGAGCTGCTGGCGTCGCGCGGATTCATTCTCGTCTCGGTGGACGAGAACTTCCTGAACGGGTTGGGGAACGAGAACGACGGGCGTGGCTGGATGCTGCTGGAGCACTTTCGCGCCTGGAAGGCATTCACGGATTCCGCGAGCAATCCCTTCCATAAGAAAGTTGATTGGCAGAATCTCGCGGTCATGGGACATTCTCGCGGCGGCGAGGCGGTAGGGCACGCGGTGACGTTCAACCGCCTCGAGCGCTATCCGGACGACGCGAACGTGAAGCTGGGCTACAACTTCAACATTCGCGCGGCCGTCGCGATCGCTCCGGTGGACGGGCAGTATCGGCCCGCGGGCCGGCTGCACCCGTTCACCGACGTGAACTATCTCGTGATCCACGGTTCACATGATGGCGACGTCAGCAACTTCCACGGCCTCCGGCTGTACGAGCGGCTGCGGTTCGCCGACACCGCGCGGGCCTTCAAGTCCGCCGTATACGTTTATCGAGCGAATCATGGGCAGTGGAACAGCGTCTGGCGCAACCAGGACAACGGGAAGACCAGTGCTCGGCGACTGGCGCTCGCCGGGTTGATGCCGGAGGAGGATCAACGGCAGTTCGGGCGGGTGATGATCGGCGCGTTTCTCGAGGCGACGTTGAAGGGACGCTCGGAATATCTGCCTCTCTTCGTGGATCATCGCACCGGAGGACAATGGCTGCCCCGCACGATGTACCTGACGCGCTTTCAGGACAACCGCTTCACGGCGCTGGCGACCTTCGACGACGATGTCGACGTGCGCACGGGCGTGCCGGGAGTCGTCATCAACGGCGACAGCCTTTCGGTTTGGAACGAGAACGTGATCCCGTTCCGATCCGCCGCGCCGCCCAACTCCCAGGGCGATCTGCAGAACAACAGCGCCGTGTGGCTCGGCTGGACCAACAAAGTCGCGGGGGACGACACGACGCGCCGCGGAGTACCCGCGCGCTTCACCCTCACACTCTCGGATTCCCTGCGCGGCGCGTTGCGGCTGAGCGAGACGAGCGCGTTCGAGTTCTCGGTGGCGCCGACGCGGGAGATCCCCGGCCCGCGGAAGGCACCTGTCGACTCGACGAAGAAGGACAGCGCGACCGCGAAAGCAAAGGCCAAGAAACCGCCAAGCCCTCCGAAGGACACACTGCCTCCCGACTTCACCATCGAGGTCGAGGACACGGAGGGGAATACCGCGCGCGTGGCGCTGAGTGCGTACGGCGTCCCGCGTCGTCCTCTCGAGACGCGGATCCTGCGCCGCGGAAGGTTCGAGAAATCGTCGTTCCGGACGACGTTCGAGGTCGTGCCGCAGACGTATGTCGTTCCGATGGCGGATCTGGTTCGAATATCATCGCGCTTCGCGCCATCCCGGTTGCGCACGATCCGCTTCGTATTCGACCGCGTAGATGGGGGGACGGTGATCCTGGACGGGATCGGCGTGTCGAACATCGATCCCGCCTTCCTCGGAGCACGCGTTCGTTAGTCGTTCCGCATCGCGATGACCGGATCGACTCTGGACGCGCGGCGCGCCGGGAGATAGCAGCCCAACAGCGCGACGGCCATCAACGTGATCGGTGCCATGACGAGCGTGACGGGGTCGAACTTCCCGACGCCGAAGGTCATGCTCGCGACCGTGCGTGTGAGCGCGATCGAGGCGACGACGCCCAATGCGACGCCGATGCCGGAGAGCATCAGTCCTTGTCCGATGACGTGCCGGACAATGCGCTCGCGCGTAGCGCCCAGTGCGACGCGAATTCCGAGCTCGCGCGTCCGCTGGCTCACGGTGTAAGAGATCACGCCGTAGATGCCAAGTGCCGCGAGAAGCAGCGCGATCGCCGCAAATGCCCCCAGCAATACCATATAGAAGCGCGGCTGCGCCACAGAATCCGAGACCGCTTGCTCCATCGTGGTGAGGCTGAAGATCGGCAGGTCGGGATCGATTGCGCGCACGATCCCCTTGAGCTGCGTTTGGACCGCGCGCGGGTCGGCATCCGTCCGGACGAGCACCGAGAAGTAGCCGATGGCGAATGTGTTGAAGGGCGCATACGTCGTCGGATAAGCGGCGGTCGCGAGGTCCCGCTGCTTCACGTCGCCAACGATCCCGATGATCTCGCCCTGAACTTGCGCCTCACCCTGTCCGACGGCACCGGTGTCGTGGGTGATGCCGTACTTGACGCGCTTCCCGATCGGATCGTCGTTCGGGAAATGCCTCCTGGCGAATTCCTGCGTCACGACGACGACCGGCGGCGCTTCCGGACGGTCATCCTCCGCGGTGTACAGCCGGCCACGAATGAGCGGGATGCCCATGGCCTGGAAGTACCCAGGTGACGTCATGTGTACTTGGCTGATGCGCCGGTTCTGCGGCCCTGACGGCGCTTCCCCGTCCACCTCGAAGCTGGTACGCATCATCCCGCTGTTCTCCAGCGGACGTCCGAAGGTGATACCCACTTCGCGCGTTCCGGGGATCTGCCGCACTCGCTCGGTGATGTCGGCGACCACCGCGCGCGCGTGACGCTCGTATGGGTATTTCACGGTCGGCAGCGAAAGGTTGAAGGCGACGACGCGCTCCGGGTTGAATCCCGGGTCCACGTTGATGAGCCGCACGAAGCTGCGGATCAGCAAGCCCGCGCCCACGAGCAGCACGACGGCCAGTGTCATCTCGGCGATGACCAATGCGCTGCGAGTGCGCTGCGCGCCCCCTCGGCTCGAGCCGCGCACACTCTCGCGCAGCATCTGCGCGATATCCGGACGCGACGCGTGCAGCGCTGGCACGAGGCCGAAGAGGATGCCGGTGAGTATGGTCAGTGCCGCGGTGAACGCGAGCACTTTGCCATCGATCGCTACCTCGGAGAGACGCGGTAAGCCGCTTGGGCCAAACGAAACGACGGCGGCCACCGCCCACGCCGCGACAGCGGCACCGAGCATCGCGCCGGCAACGGACAGAAGGGTACTCTCGGTGACGAGCTGCCGTACGATGCGGCCGCGCCCAGCGCCGAGCGCCGTACGCACCGCCATCTCCGACTCGCGCGCGGAGGCGCGGACAAGCAGTAGATTCGCGACGTTCGCGCATGCGATCAGCAGGACGAGCACCACCGCGCCGAACATCGCGTAGAGCGGTTTGTCCGATTTGCCGATGATGCGCTCCTGCAGTGGAATGGCCTGTCCGCCGAAATTCGTGTTGCTCTCGGGATACTGCTCCGCGAGTCGCGACGCGATCGTCGCGAGCTCGTTGCTCGCGGCCGCGACGGTCACCCCGTCTTTCAC